>NZ_JALJYG010000004.1 GCF_024170505.1 Methanocalculus alkaliphilus | reverse complement strand
CCATGTCTGAAAGGGTTGTATAACAGAGGTTTTATGTTGTTGAAATGAGCATTTTTATTCCGCCACTTTTGGGCACTTTGATCCCGCCATTTACAAAGCAGCAGAATCTGTTGATAGTGGAGCCATATACAAGCAGGATATCTTGTCATTTTCTGGAAGTGAACTGCTCAGTGAAATGCAATATGCACTAGGTGAGGCAATCAATGAGTTATGCAGATACTTTGTACACGAGTATCCAGATGTCATTCACTCCGCTATTCCCCAGGATGGAGAGGCAACGTATTATCCGCGCCGTCGTCCTGAAGACAGTCAGATTGACATCAACTGTCCCTTAAAAAATCACTTTAATTTTTTAAGAACCGTTGATAATGAGAAATATCCTGCTTGGTTTGAATATAACGGCAGACGTTACATTCTTCAGATCATTAGTCAGGGTGATTTATCGCTCAATAATTGATTCATATTATGGTGATCCGTTATGAACATAGGTGATTATACAATTGGTCAAAACAAACCCCCCTTCATCATCGCCGAGATGTCCGGGAACCACAACCACTCCCTCGACCGTGCCCTGGTAATCGTCGAAGCAGCAGCCGAAGCGGGCGCCCATGCGATCAAGCTCCAGACCTACACGGCAGACACCATCACACTTGATGTCGCCGAGGGAGAGTTCTTCATTAGCGATGAGAAGAGCCTCTGGACAGGGCAGAACCTCTATGATCTCTACAAGCAGGCATACACGCCCTGGGAGTGGCATGAGCCGATCATGAAGCGGGCAGAGGAGCTCGGGCTCATCTGCTTTTCAACACCGTTTGACGAGACTGCCGTTGATTTCCTTGAGAGCCTAAATGTCCCTGCATACAAGATTGCCTCGTTTGAGAATAACCATCTCCCGCTGATCCGGAAGGTGGCGGCAACCGGCAAACCGCTGATCATCTCAACCGGAATGGCGACAATCGCGGAACTGGACGAGGCGGTGCGCACCGCACGGGATGCCGGGTGCCAGAACCTAATCCTCCTCAAGTGCACGAGCACCTACCCGTCCACCCCCGAAAACAGCAACATCCTCACTATCCCGCATATGCGCGAACTTTTCAACTGCGAGGTCGGGCTCTCGGATCACACTCTCGGCATCGGCGCAGCGGTGGCGGCGGTCGCCCATGGAGCAACAGTGATCGAGAAGCACTTCACGCTCAGCCGAGTCGACGGGGGGGTTGACAGCGCATTTTCAATAGAGCCAGCTGAACTGAAAATGCTGGTGGAGGAGACGGAGCGCGCCTGGCAGTCGCTTGGCGGGGTGGTGTATGGGCCGGGTGAGGCGGAGAAGAAATCTCTGATGTTCCGGCGGTCCCTCTATGTTGCCGAGGATATGAAGGCCGGTGATGTGTTTACAAAGGAGAACCTGCGGTGCGTCCGGCCGGGGCTTGGGCTTGCGCCGAAGTATTATGAAGTTTTAATGGGGAAGCGGGTTAATAGGGATGTGAAGAAAGGGATGGCGGTTGAGTGGGGGATGGTTGGGTGAATACAAATTACAATAATTTTTTTATAAATAAATATTATGTTTACTATTAAAATGCGAAATGAGTCTCTCAGAGATATAATATGCGGCTTCTTAATTAAAGATACATGGAAGAGTTTAACTTCTTGTGATATCCTTCTATATCGTCATGATAATAATTGTGGATATGTATATAATGGAAAAGCGTATGCACACTTAGTAGATTCTTTAGGAGATTTATTAATTAATCATTCTTTAAAGGTAAAATCTGTTGCCAGACCACTATCAATTCTAACAGGAGAACGGGCATATAACTGCCCTGTATCATTCCATCAGCATTATATTATTTTTGCTGTCATGCAACAATTTATAAAAATATTTAAAGGAACACAAAATTCATTAGAATGGGAGAAACAACAACGTGTAACCTTATGGAGTTCAATTTTAAAAAAAGCAAACCCTGGAATTGTAATTAGTATTCAACCAGATGATTTTTTATGTCAAGCAGGAAATGGATTGGGTATTCCTGTATATGATCTCCAGCACGGTGTTATTTCAGATGTTCATCCATGGTATGGAGCGAAATATCGGATAGACACCCCCACCGAAATGCTCCCAACTGGTTTTCTCTGCTGGGATGATCATAGTGTTGCCACATTATCCAAGTGGGCTGTTCAGAAGGGAATTCGAGTTGTAAGAATCGGGAATCCTTGGTTTTTACGTTTTATGATAGCGAATCAGAATGATATACTGGTACAGGATATAATTCCTGCCTCTGAGTCTTGGGATGAAGTCAGACCCTCAATTCTTGTGTCATTACAATGGGGATTAATGGATATTTATGAAGATGTTCCAAATGGAGTTATGATTGAATCCCTTGAAAATGTTATTCTTGAAACATATGATCAATATAATTGGGTGCTCAGGTTGCACCCGGTTCAATTACGAGATGAAAATGAGTTGGAACTGGCTAAGTCTTATCTAATCTCAACCTTCGGTGCTGAAATCACTAATAAGTGGATTAATGATAGTTTTCTGCCATTACCACTTGTGCTCCGGAAAGTAGATTTGCATATTACTTATGATAGTTCGATTGTCATCGAAGCAGCATGGGGTGGTATTCGGAGTGGAATTTTAAACCCACGAATAAAGGATGCAGATAGTTTCGAAAGTTACTACGTACACGAACGCTCCCTCGGCATCGCTGAAGTGATCCCTCAAGATTCTGATTTGATCAAACAATGGATTATACATACCCTTGCAAAAGGTCGTGCTGAACCAACAATGGACACCAGTGGTGAAGAACTGGATGCTTTCATCAATGAAATCGTGGAGATGTGTAAGAATCGCAATCACGAATAGCAAGGTTTTGATTTTTTTTTTTAGGGACGATTATAAATCCCCTCTCCCAACCCCTTTATACACAAACCCTGCCTTCACCCATTCCTCCGGCTCCACAACATTCCTTCCATCCACGATCGCTGGCCGCTCGCACCCGCACCATCGTTTCACATCCTCAGGCACCAGCCCCCGGTACGCCGCATGCCCGGTGAAGATCACCACGGCATCTGCACCGGCGAGCGCCTGCTCCAGATCCATGGTGAGGCCGCCGTCCGGCTGATCGGGGCTCGGGAGATCCGGCGAGGTGGCGGGGTCGACCCAGGGGTCGTGCACCCGGACCTCGGCCCCCGCCGCCGTTGCAGCCTGATAGAATGGATCAGACGGGCTGTTCCGGGCGTCGTCGCTATCGTTGATGAAGGCCCAGCCGAGGAGGGCGATCCGGGCGCCTTTCAGGGGTTTTCCGGCTTCTGCAAGGGCGGCCACGGTGAGGTGGAGCATATGGGCGGGCATGAAGTCGTTGATCTCGCGGGCGAGGGTGTAGAGCGAGGGCCGCCCTTCGGGATAGTCGAGGACAGTGGCTCTGGCTTTTCTTGCCACCGGGAATTTTCCGGGTTTTCCGGACTCTGCTGCGTTCCCTACTTCTGCCACGTCCTCAGCTTCTGTTGTATCTCTTGCTTCTGCGGCGAGCTGAACCCCACGCTCCAGGTGATAGGTATCCTTCGTCAGGCAGTGGCCGCCGACCCCGGCACCTGGCCAGAGGATGGCACGGGTGATCCCCTCGCCCTTCAGCGAGTCGATCCCGGCCCGGACATCATAGAAGTTCACGCCCATCGCCTCGCAGTAGAGGGCGAGCTGGTTCGCGGCGGCAATCTGGAGGTCGCGGAAGGTGTTCTCTGCGGTCTTGGTCACCTCGGCGGCGGTTGCGGTCATCGGGATGACGCGGCCGGTCGTCAGAACCGGGGTATAGAGCTCCACGGCACGCTCTGTTGAGATGGGATCGATCCCGCCGACGATCCGGTCATGCTCGCGGATGTTTCTGAGCAGCCGGCCGACCATCACCCGCTCAGGGGCATGGGCGAGGGCGAAGTCCCGGCCGGCAACAAGCCCGGACTCCTCTTCGAGGATCTGCCGGGCCATCCCGGCGGTGGTACCGGGAGTGATGGTCGATTCAAGGACAACAAGCATTCCGGGCCGGAGGTTCTGACCGACATGCCGGAGCCCGTCGATGAGCGGGGTGAAGTCAGGGAGGAGATCTGCATGATTCAGAAATGGGGTCTGGATGGCAAGGGTCACCGCATCGCAGTCTGCAATTTTTGTAAAGTCCGGTGTGCAGGAGAAGGTCCCGGTAGAAACAACCTTTTTGAGGAGCGGCTCAAGCCCCGGCTCCTCGCCTTTGAGGGGGGATTCGCCCCGGTTCAGCATCGCGATCTTGTAGCCCGAGGTCTTTGAGTCCCGCTGGAACCCGTAGACATGGGTGATCCCGGGGATATCGGCGAAGAGGACGGCGGCGGGGATCCCGACATAGCCCATGCCAATGACACCGATGGTTCTGATGGGGCCGCGTTCTTTGAACAGTGTTGCGAGATGATTCTGGTGGTTCTCTGGGTGCCGGTCTGTCATGTTCGTCTCCTCTGGTTCAATCCATCGATAATGTTGTCTCTCTTATTCTTTGTCAAATGCACTGATAATCCGTCTGATCGCGTCTGCGGCGGTGCCATCGCCATAGTGTGCGGAGTGGGTCCGGAATTGCCCGTTCTGCTGATTTCGCCTCTCTCCGGTGATCTGATTGACAGCTGCAATGATACGGTTTGTATCCGCACCTGCAAGCACGTTCCAGCCATCCTCAACTGTCTCAACCCACTCGGTATTCTCCCGCAGGGTGATACAGGGAACCTGCAGGATATATGCCTCCTTCTGGACACCGCCTGAGTCGGTGAGGACAGCGGCTGCCTGGCCGAGCAGTGCAAGCATATCGAGGTAGGGGAGCGGCTCGATGAGACGGACATTTGTGATTGTGTCACCAGCAATTCCGTACTGCTCAAGGAACTTCCGCGTCCTCGGGTGGGCGGGGAAGATCACGGGCAGATCAAGAGCGGCAAATGCGGCCATGATCGACCTGAGGTTCTTTTCATCATCGGTGTTGCTGGGACGGTGGACAGTGGCGAGGTAATATGCACCTGTTTTGAGATCCAGTCGATCCAGAATATCGGATCGTGCTGCCAGCTCCCGGTTGAAGAGGAGGGCATCGACCATCACATCCCCGACACGATGCACACCCTTTTCAATACCCTCACGGGCGAGGTTTGCAACCCCGTTTTCGGTTGGGACAAAGAGGAGATCAGATGCATGGTCGGTGAGGACACGGTTGATCTCCTCAGGCATGCTGCGGTCAAAGCTCCGGAGGCCGGCCTCGACATGGGCGATCCGAATATGGAGTTTTGCAGCGGCCAGCGCACCGGCGAGGGTGGAGTTGGTGTCACCATAGATGATGACCATATCCGGGGTCTCCTTCAGCAGCACCTCTTCAATCGCAGCGAGCATCCGGCCGGTCTGCGCACCATGGGAGCCGGATCCGATCCCAAGATGATAGTCGGGTGTTGGAATGGATAGTTCCTCAAAGAAGATGCCGGACATATTCTCATCATAATGCTGGCCGGTATGCACCAGAATCTCCTGATGATCCTTTCGGAGTGCCCGTGAGACCGGGGCACACTTGATGAACTGGGGGCGGGCGCCGACGATTGAGACGATCTTCACCTCTTCATCTCCTCCATAACCTCTTCACAGATCTGGAGATTCAGGAGCCCCTGTTCCGGTGTCACCTCAAATGGTTTGCCGTCGTGAGCTGCCCGTACAAATGCCTGGAGCTCGACCTTCAGGGGCTCGACCTTATTGACGAGTACCTTCTCGATGATATTCTCCTGCCTATACAGGCCATTGGTCTGATCATAGGTCTCGGGCTTGCGGTACACAAAGATCTCCTGGGTCATGAAGTCGCCTTCAATCGTCCGCTCTTCCTCCTCGATATAGATCGATCGGATCTTCTTTGCGGATTTCCGGGATGCAGAGAGATAGAAGGAGGTGGTATCAACTGATCCGAGGACGAGGGCGATATCGCCGTTCCCGCGTGCCGAGAAGGAATACTCCTGATCCGGGAAGAAGGCATTGAAGAGGATGTCGATGTCATGGATCATCAGATCCTCGACGATCGAGGCATCAGTGATCCGGCCGGATGCCGGGTTGTGCCGGTGGAAGGCGACATACTGGGGGGCGGTTGCGATTCTTCTGATCTCAGGGACGATCGGGTTGAACCGCTCGATATGCCCAACACCAACGACAATCCCCTCAGGAATTTCCTGTATCAGCTTTTCTGCCTCGGTTGCGGTTCCGCAGATCGGTTTTTCAATCAAGGTATGCACTCCGGATCCGATCACCTGTTTTGCTGTCTCAAAATGGAACCGGGTGGGGACAGCAAGCGAGACGAGATCGACCTTTCGGAGTAGTTCCTCAATTGATGAACAGACCTCGGCTCCGGTATAGGCAGCCACCTCTTCGGCACTCTTTGTATCAAGGTCAAAGACATAGGTTGTCCCGACCTCCTTCAGTTCACTATAGACCCGGACATGGTTCCTGCCCATAACCCCACACCCGATAACACCAGCATCCCTCATCTCATACTCTCCATTCCTTATTGAAAACCCAAGTTATGGCTTGTTCAAAGCATCCACAATATATTGCCGCTCTGCTGCACCGACACCGGGATGGACAGGAAGCGAGAGAACCTTTTCTGCGAGTTCATCTGCAACCGGGCATGCAATCCCACCATCAGCTCCAATTGATGCAAAGACCGGCTGCCTGTGGAGCGGCACCGGGTAGTGGATGGCAGATCCGATCCCCTGCTCCTTCAGGTACGCCATCAGTTCCTCACGGGAGAGCGGGGCATCCTCTGTTACCTGTATTACATACTGGTGCCAGACAGGGGATCTGCCCTGAGCAACGACAGGGGTGATGATGCCGGTGACATCGATATGCTCGTTGAAGAATGTTGCATTCTCCTGCCGTGCCTGGATGAATCCATCCAGTTTCGACAGCTGCACCCGCCCGATGGCAGCGGCAATATCGGTCATTCGGTAGTTGTACCCGATCTCGGTATGGATGTACTTCTCGGACTGCCCGTGGTTGATGATCCGCCGGAGCCGGTCATGTAGATCAGCTGAGTTGGTTGTCACCATCCCCCCTTCTCCGGTCGCCATATTCTTGGTGGCATAGAAGGAGAAGCAGGCGAGATCCCCGATTGAGCCCACCTTCGCTCCATTGATCTCCGCTCCATGAGCCTGTGCTGCATCCTCAATGAAGACAAGTCCCCGGTCTGAGCAGATCTCTCTCAGTAGAAACACATCGCAGGGCTGGCCATAGAGGTGGACACCGATCACCGCTTTCGTCTTTTCTGTGATCCGATCACATACAGAATCCGGATCGATACAACAGGTATCTCTCAGCACATCCGCAAAGACCGGTTTTGCCCCGGTCATCGCAACCGATGATGCGGTTGCAAAGAAGGTGAATGCAGGGACAATTACCTCATCACCAGATCCCACCCCTGCTGCAAGAAGAGCTGCATGGAGAGCGGCGGTCCCATTGTTTATGGCAACGGCATGGGCAACCCCGCAGTACGTGGCAAATTCATGCTCAAATGATCTGGTAACGGGTCCTTCGGCGATGATTCCGGATGCAAGGACGGCAGTAACGGCTTCTGCTTCTTCAGGGCCAAGGGATGGGCGGGCGATTGGGATCTGCATATAATCTCTCAAAAGATCTCAGTTCATTACAAATATGATGGTTAGTATGATACATTTTTGCATTGGAAATGATTAATCAGCCCCACGTCCTATTATTGTCGAACATCCTGAAGATAGGAAATTGAGCTTATCAATAAATATCTCTACTCGAAATTATCTGGATCTGGACAATTTATGAAAATCTCCATGCTCACCACAACTCATCCATACAATGATGGAAGAATCTTCCAGAAAGAGGCGCGAAGCCTTGCGAAAAAACATGCTGTGACGATTATTGCCCCTAGTGATATTTCAGATAGGTTCGATGAGGCTGGCATCAAAATAATTACTGTAAAAAAATCAAAATCGCTTCTCTTTCATCCGCTAACCATTTTTCGAATCTTTCTTGCAGCAAGAAAGGTGGATACAGATGTATTCCATTGCCATGAGCCTGACTCTCTTCTGATCGGTCTTGTTCTGAAGTTACTCTTACGCAAACCTGTAGTGTATGATGTTCATGAACATTGGCCTAGTGAAATCCCGTTCGACTTTCATATGCAAGAAGGATCCATTCGACAGAGGGTCGTAGGATCAATTGTAAATATTATTGAACATGTATTGGCGAAACAATCTGATGGTATAATAGCTGTCAGTGAAAGTGTTGCTGAGCGGTTTGAAAGAAGAGGAATTAGATCAATTATCATCTCAAACTTTTCAATCCCTGAATATAACATTGTTTGTCATTCAGATAATGAAGGAAAAATCATTGTATCTGTTGCCGGGAATATGCATCTCTTCCATGGAATCCTTGAGGGGATTCTTGCGGTTGAACGAATAATCCCTCTTCACACTGATGTATCACTCAAACTTATTGGTAATATCAGGTTTGATCTTGTGGATTGTGTACCTGATATGGATGATAAATGGAGCTGGATAGCGACAACAGGTCATCTTCCTTATCGCAGAATGTATGAAGAACTGAGTAAATGTTACCTCGGCCTTCTCCTCTTTCAGCCACATTATTATAATATTTCAATAGGTCTCCCAAACAAACTCTTCGACTACATGCTGATGGGGCTCCCGGTTATTGCCAGTGATTTGCCAGAGATACGAAGAGTGGTTGAAGATGCAGACTGTGGTATCCTTGTTGATCCGGCAGATGTGGAGGCCATCGCAGAGGCTCTTGACTATCTCTTAAGTAACCCTGCGGAGGCAAGAAGGATGGGTGAAAATGGAAGAAGGGCAGTTATCGAAAAATATAACTGGGGAAATATGGAAAAGGTGCTGATCGATTTTTACGAAACGCTTCAGAAATAATCATATTATGTAAAATCCTCCTCTCACACAACCCCCATCTCCTTCAACCGCTTCGGCAGGTACTCCCCCGTCACAAAATCCAGCCCCCTCGCCGCAAACGCCTGCTGCTCCGACTTCAGCCCCATCGACAACTGAAGATTGATCTGCTCGCGCCAGTAGTCTGTTGCAAACCGGGGGTCGGTCAGCTCTGCCTTCAGGGCGGCGATATCCTGCTCGCTTAAGCTGTCGGCAGGGAGATCATAGTCCCGGATGTCCGAGGGCTGGACACCCACAAACTGCGCCGCCGGGGTGGCGAGGAGCTCGGACATATGGGCGCTCTTGATCGAGCCATAGGCGACCGAGGCGTAGATCCGGTAACTCCAGGGGTCGCCATCGGTGAAGATGAGGATCGGGAGCTTCAGATCCTCGTTCAGCTTCTTCAGCATCCGCCGGGTCGACCGGGCCGGCTGGCCTTTGAGATGGACGAGGATCGCACCGAACTCTTCATCAAAACCGTTCTCCTGGAGACGGGCATACATACCGCCGGTCTCCATCGCAATGACGAACTTCGCGTCATGGTCGATCAGATCAACATTCCCGACATTATTTGGGATGGAATACCCGGCCTCCCCCACATCATCCCGGCAGTGGATCTCACGGATCCCACGGCGGGTCGACTCACGCAGTCTGAGAGAGCCAAAGATCGACGCCCCGTCCTCCTCGGGCCGGAGATGGAAGGCCTCCCGTTCAACATGCGTGACGATCTCGAGATCCTCGACGAGATAGTTACTCTCATCCTGTGCAGCAAACTTCGCCTTCTTCCAGGACTCAGAGATATAGTACATCTCCCTCAGCGTCGATGACCGGTTCTGGAGGAGCTGTTCTTTAAGAAAACCGATGGTATAGGCCATCTTCAGCAGGTGTGTCGCACTCCGGGCGGTCGATGCGGCACGGGTGCTCTCCTTCTCCCCGTACTTCCAGACCTCGGTCGCATCATCATACGTGATATTCTGCTTCGTCCGGATCGGCAGATTGATCGAGGGGATCTCGCCATCTGCAATCTGGTCATACCACTGCCGGGCAATGCCGACGAGGCGGTCGATTGTGTGGGTGTTCTTCTTTTGATCGCTCTCTGATATTTCTTTCAATGTGGGTTCCTCTGGGGTGTGGATCCTTTTCTCTGATGGGTAGCAGTTTGTTATATCGATTTATTGGTGGTTACAGTATACAGAACTACTCATACATTGGCAGCCTTCTATGAAATAACTGTCTGAATGGTTTACCGCTCGGATTTTTTTCATTCTTTCAATGTCCTCTTCTTCCCTATTGATATTTCCCTATGACCAAAACCTACTCAGACCCACTCTGACTTCGCGGGGGGCACCGCCATCCCCGCTTCGTCCTCGGGGTGGGCGACCTATCGGTCACCAAGCGGGTGCTGTTCGCACCCGCCATTGGGATTAGGGCGCTATCGCGCCCACATCTTGTTACTGATCTCTCTCCATCAATCTCAGTTTTCTATCCATTTTTGCGTGTGTAAAGAGACCCGGTTAAGTCCCATCTAAAAAAAGGATATCCGGTGAGAAATAACCTCTATCAAGGGAGCTCTTGTTCGTTCAGGAATACAGATATGATCCCGAATCACTCATGTTGTGAAATCTTGTATGGGTTCTGCTGGCCTGATGCAACCATCTCTTCAAGAATCAGGTGTAGCACTTCATGTATATTGGTGAGGACCTCCTCATAGGTGTCACCCTGCGCATAACATCCTTGGACTGCGGGGATATGAGCATAATAACCATCAGCGTCCTTTTCAATGACAACACCAAAACTGGTCATGGTAGTTGATCTCTCCTTTCTGTAGAGTAATACTCTTTTGTCTGGATGAAAAATACTTCGTGATTATGTCATTGCAGCCAGTATCTTCTGATATGCACCTATCCGAAAAGATCCAGGCAACCCCTCCACTGGTATTATTCCTTTCACCGACACACAATCTTTGCATCATCAAGTGTATAGATATCCGGTTCATCCTGGAGAAACTGGTGTAGGGAGTGATTCGATAGCTTCATCATTCCTACCGCTTCATAGCGCAGAAGCAACTCATGGAGCATCTGTTTTATCTCTGAAAGCTCTTCTTTGATGAACTGGATATCTGACTTCATCACAGTACCACTCAGCCATCTCCCATAGCCTGACAATAATGGTGATTTTTTCCACATAAAGGTCTTCATTGAACCTTAACCCACTCAGACTCCGCGGGGGGGCACCGCCATCCCCCGCTTCGTCCTATGACCTGGTCAGCCACACGACATTCTTCTTATCCTGGCAGCCTCAGGCCCGGATGACACTGAATCGCTCTAATATGGTTATATCTTACGTATCCCTCATTCCGCGCAGAAGAAACTATTTCACCTCCCGTCTCCATATGAAGATATAATGAAGCGGTTTGTCGCTATTGCGAGGGGACGGGTTCAGCGGGTTGGCTATCGCGAGCATGTCTACAATGAGACATTTGAAACAGACATATCCGGATATGTAAAAAACCTGGACACTGGCGAGGTGGAGATCGTTGCAGAAGGGAAAGAGTCAGAACTGCTTGATCTGATCAACCGGATTAATATTATCCAGCGGCCCATTGCTGTCAAATCGTTTACCGTCATATGGGAAGAGCCCACCGGAGCATATAGCGACTTTGAGATCATCAGGGGCGATATCCAGCTGGAGACATTTGAGCGGATGGATTATGCCGGGAATGTTCTGCATAGTATGGATATGAAACTTGACACCAGCCTCCAAAAACAAGATCAGACTCTGGATAAACAGGATCAGATGCTTGAGGTCGGAAAAGATACCCGGGATGAGATCACACTCCTCCGGAAAGACACCCGTTCATACCTTGATGACGAATTCAGGGAGATCAGAAAGGAACTCACTTCCATTAAGGATGCACTCATCCGCGCAGGAATACAGGTCTGATTTTTTCCATATCAATACCCGTGCCGATACCTGAAACTTGCCATCCAGCTTTTCATTGATAACAGAATGCTCTTCTCAAAGGATACCGGCATCCTTCAGAATCCGATCCCCTCAATCTTCCAGGCGTTGCATCAAACGTCGCCCGTGCAGCATCCATCAAGCTGCTGTACGTCCTATCGGGACGATGGTGCTGATCCCAAACGGTATGGCGATCGCATCCAGGTGAGGTACCTGCCTGCAGTCCCCTCCCTTGCGATGATCGCTGGTGATTTCATTACAGTTCTCCTTTTGCGAAGGTGAAGGGAGATCGGCAAAAAAACCATCTTCACTTTCACCCCCCGCTCCCGACCATTATGAGGGGATCTAACAGATTACTCAATATCAGTGCGTCGCACCCTTGCTGCCACCAGGGGATGGAAAGGGAGTCTTCTCCGGGCATTGATGATCTTACAGAAGAGATCAAGGGAGTTGGGAACAATCACAGATTCAGATCATTCTTATAAACGCCTCTTCAGTCACAAAGAGATGATGGCAGACCTCATCTCCGGATTTCTTCATCCCGGATTTGCCTCGGCCTGTGACTTTGCAACACTGAAGCGGTGTAATGGCAGCTATGTGACTGATGATCTCAGGGAACGTGAAGACGATTGTATCTGGAGTGTCAGGTACAATGACCAGACTCTGATCATCTATCTCTTAATAGAGTTCCAGTCCACGCCTGATCCGACGATGCCGATCAGGATCATGTCCTACATGGCGCTCCTCTGGCAGGATCTGATACGAACAGGGAGGCACTCAGCACGAAGACCATTACCGGGGATCCTTCCGATCGTCCTCTATAATGGGGAGAGTCCCTGGAACGTCCCGGATGATATCGGTGCAAACATCCTGATGCCGGATCCCATCCTCAGGTTCCGGCCGTCGGTCCCGTATCTCGTGGTAGACGAACTGCGGCTCTCACTGCATCATCTCGTCGAAACGAGAAATCTTGCTGCAAGCCTCTTTGGCCTTGAGCAGTCATCAGGAAATGATGATCTCTTCCTTCTTGGCCAGAGGCTGAACGCATGGATGAAAAAGGACCCAAAACTCGATCCTCTGCGAGGCGATTTCTCGCTATTCTTTGAGAATACCTTAAAGACAGATGAAAATAAACCACTTCCAAATCCATTTTGTGGGGAGACCATGTTAGCAGAAAAGGTAAAACGATGGACCGCTGAGCTGAAGGCAGAGGCAATAGCCGAAGGGAAAGCTGAAGGGAAAGCTGAAGGGAAAGCTGAAGGGAAGGCGGAGGGGAAGGCTGAAGGGAAATTAGAGGGGAAGGTGGAGGAGCGGCGGACAATTCTCCGAAGGATGAAGGCGTTTGGGATGTCCATCGGTGAGATCGCAGAGATCACCGGACTACCGGAAGATGAGATTCGTCATCTGATCTGAATCTCCGCTACCCATCAGCCGATCAAAGTACACAAATCGGATCTGATTCCCTCTCCATCTTTTCAGGTCAGATCCGGACAAAAGGTTTCGAACTCCAAAAAAAAGAAGAACTCTATTCAATCCCGGATAATGGCATCCAGATCCTCAAGCAGACTCTGAAGATCCTCCTCATGCTCAATCTCATCTGCCAGGATTCCTAACACCATCGTATAGGTGATCGGATCAGAATCCTTCGTAACAGAGAGGAGATTGTTATAGGTCTCGATCGCGCACTGCTCTCCTTTAATATTCTGCTTAAGCACCTCCTTGACAAATGGATTAACAGGTGCTTCATATCCGCAGTTGGTCTTCTCATACCACGCCTTCGGCTCAAGAATCGGGGTACCCCCCAGCTGCACAATCCGGGTAGCGATGAGGTCGGCATGGCCAAGCTCCTCGGTCGCATGGAGTGTCAACTCCGAGATGACCGCATCCTTCGTCGGTCCTGTTATCACCTTCGATCCGATCCAGTACTGGTAGTACGCAAGCCATTCGTCGGCAAGTGCACGGTTGAGGAGCATAATAAGCTCATCAACATTCATGCCGACGATCATTCTTCCTTTTGTTCCCATGATACACCTCAAAAATACTCTTACGCATTCTGATTTATATATAATTTACCTCAACGAAATAGTGGGAAATGGCAATCTTTATTGCTCCTATCATCGACTGTACGATCAGGTATTTTCCATGAGCAGACCAGTTCTTATTGACTTTTATGCCACCTGGTGTGGACCGTGCAAGATGCAGACTCCGTACATTGAGGAAGTTGGAAAGCGACTCGGAGATGCGGTTGAGATCAAAAAGCTCGATGTTGATCAGCATATGGATCTCGCAGGGAAATACCAGATTCAGGTCGTTCCCACACTGATCATCGAAAAAGATGGGGCTGTTGTGCATAAACTCGAGGGAGTGACAGATGCAGGCCGTCTCATGGAGCTTTTAAAACCGCTAATCTGATGAGTGAGAGAGACAGATTACACAATCTCATCTCTTTTTTTGATAAAAGATACGGGTATATCGACTGGTGGAACGCCGGATTCGATGAGGTCGCCATCGGTGCAATCCTCACCCAGCAGACACGATGGGAGAATGTCAGATCTGCATGTAGAAAACTGGCAGATGCCGACCTCCTGACCCTTCAGGCGATCTGCACCGCAGACCCGGAGCAGATCGAAGCCTGTATCCGGTGCACCGGCTTTTATCGCATCAAGACAGCCCGGCTCCGGAGGCTCGCCGATTTCATCATACACGACCTCGGCGAAGCGATCAGAGAGATGCCAACCGATGACCTCAGAGAGGCACTCCTTACAATAAACGGTGTCGGTGAGGAGACCGCAGACAGTATCCTCTGTTATGGTCTCTTTCGCACAACCTTTGTCATCGATGCCTATACCAGGAAGATCTGCCGGTGTGCCGGAGTCGACCTCCCGGATAGAGAGCTCAGGAGACTCTTTCTGGAACTCCTGGACCATGACAACAATCGTCTCCGATCCTGTCACGGCCAGATCGTCGAATATGCAAAAGAACATTGTACAGCAAAGAAGTGTACATCATGCAGCATACAAGCTTTGAACGGATAGGCCGACGACTCTTTCTTGAAGGTCTGGTCGGTGGCAACTTCGGAAATATGAGTGAGAGAACAGAACAGGGATACCTGATCACACGGAGCGGATCCTATCTGGACGAACCAGGTGATCTCATCTTCGTCCAGAATGGAGAGGAGGTTCCAAAAAACGCCTCAAGCGAGTACCGGGTGCATCAGGCGATCTACAGGGATACCCCGCATAAGGCCATCGTGCATGCCCATCCGTCCTGTGCCGTCGCCGCATCCCTTCTGATGGATCAGATCATCCCGCTGGACAGCGAAGGGAAGATGCTGGCACCTGAGATCCCGGTCGTTTCAGGAGACCCTGGAACAGAAGAGCTTGCAAAAAATGTCGCTTCCGCCCTGAAAAATAGAAATCTTGTCCTTGCACAAGGCCATGGAACCTTTGCCGCCGGGAAGACACTGGATGAGGCATATCTCTATACATCACTGGCAGAACATGCCACCCGTGTCCTCTTCTATGCTGGCAGGCTCACTCCATCTTCCCTTTGAGGCTCTCAAGCTCTTCCCGCACTTTTTTCAGCTCCTGTGTCGTCTCACGGTGAAATGCCAGGAAGAGATCGCCGAGGAGTCCAAACATCGTGATCATCAGCCCGGCCATGATGAGCAGGACCGTCAGGATCGTCATCGGAATCCGTTCGATATTCTGGAACCACTCATAGACGACATACACCCCGAGAAGGCCGCCTGCTACCGTAAGAAGCATACCGATCAGGCCGAAGTAGAAGAGGGGGTTTGCCACCTTGGCAAGGCGATAGATCGTCCTGATGATCTTATATCCATCACGGAACGGATGGAGCTTCGTTGGGGTGCCGGGCCGTTCGCAGTAGCTCACCGGGATGACGACGACCTTCAGATCATTCCTGACGACCTCAACTGCAATCTCAGTCTCGATCTCAAATCCGGTCTCCTTCAGTTTCAGGCGGTCAAGGGACTCCTGTGTAAAGGCCCGGTACCCGGAGAGGATATCCTGGAGATACGCGCCATGCGCCCATTTGAAGAGGACGTTGATGACATGATTGCCAAAGCGGTTCAGGCGGGTCAGGGCACCCTCATCACAGGCGGTGAGCCGATCCCCGATGACATGGTCGGCACCTTCTGCAAGGGGGGCGAGCATCCGGTCTGCATCTGCCGGCGCATAGGTTCCATCCCCATCCAGCATCAGGATATAGGGATCGTCTATCAATGAAAAGGCCTCGATGATGGCGGTGCCCTTCCCCTTCCCTGTCTGACGCACAACCCGGGCACCTGCCGCTTCAGCTGCCTGAACGGTTCCATCCGTGCTGTTCCCATCGATAACAAAGATATGCGAAAAACCCATCTCCCTGAAGTCCTGGATCAGGGGACCTATGGTGAGAACTTCATTGAGTGTGGGAATAAGGATGCAGACATCCTCTCTTTCGATGGCCATTGTACAATAATTAATAAGTCTACTCTGATAATGGCTTTCATGCATCCGGAAAAATCCGGCACCCGGATCCTCGGCATTGCAGAGAGCTTCAGGGGACGGGATCGATCTATCCTGGCCGGGATCGTGATGCGGCGGGATCTCCGGATAGATGGCGCCGCACTGGAGACCATTACTGTTGGAGGGATGGATGCAACAGAGGCCATCATCCGGATCTATGAAACGCTGAACCGATCTGACATCAATCTCATCCTCATATCCGGTGCTGTGATGGCCTGGTATAATATCATCAGTCCTGACATCATCAGCCAGACGACAGACCGGCCTGTTATTATTATTACGTATGAGCAATCAGACGGGCTATGCGATACACTCAGATACCATTTCCCCGGCGATTCAGAGAGACTTGCCGCATATAAAGCACTCGGGGAACGGGATTTTGTCCGCCTCCATACAGGCCATACGGTCTATCTCAGGCGAGCCGGCATTCCCCTGACGACGGCCGAAGAGATCATACACCAGATCACCCTGGACGGAAAGGTCCCCGAGCCGGTCAGGGTTGCACGGCTTATTGCGCGATCGGTCATGCGATCATCTCAGACCGGGATATGATGCGCCCATGCTCCTTATGATAGACATCAAGCCTGACGAGATCACCGGGCCTGAAGGTGCCATCCGTCAGATCAAGGTAGACGGGGGCTCCCGGATACCAGTAGTGCCCCGTCGACCCGATGCCCCAGAGGCGCTGCACACCGATATGGTATGATGATATGAATCGATGGGCATTCATCGTCACGATATTTGCATGCGTCTTCTGATCATTGACGAAGATCTCTGCCCTGAGATCATCGTTCCGGTAGATGGCCGTGCCGGTATGCATGATCGTCACCCTGCTGTCGTAATTGAGCCTACCGGTCTCACAATGGTGCTTCAGATCGGTGATCGCAAATATCTCCGGCGGCCCCTTTGAGTATGTGGGCCAGAGCGGGATATGGAGCATCAGGAGGAGGAGGAGGGCAAGGATGATGGTGATGGCAACAAGGAGCATCACACCATGCACCTGGCAGCTCCCCTCCTCTGATCGGGGTCGATTCACCCTATACCATTCTCAATACGGATATTTATCCAGGATCAATTGATCCGAAAAAACAGAGGAGGCCTACTCCTCGAAATCAGAGACGGCAAGCTCATACATCCAGTCGAGGAGGAGCTCGCAACTCTCCACAACGCACTCGCGCTCGCATCCGACACAGGGGACGAGATGATCCCCGGCAAGTAAGAGCAGGGGATCGACCACCCGTTTCTTTGTGGATTTCAGAAGATAGGTCTTAATCCCGTTCTTACGAAACTCGTGACGTTCGACCATCCCAAGGTCAATAAGCCGCTTGACAATCCGGGAGCATTTCCTTGAATCGACATCAAGGAGCTTCCAGAGTTCACTCTGGAGTACTCCGTCACTCTTCGACTGGATCACCCGGAGTGCTTCGTCGAACAGTTCGTCGGTCATAAGCTTAGAGAACTGGTGCGATACTCAGTATGTTGTTCCCGCGGATCACGACACAGCCGAGGTTTCGCTCCCTGGATTCTTCTGCGATCTCGGTCGCATCCTCCAGATGGAGGTTCAGGTATTCATCGACTGCAATAAGCCTTCCCTGAAATCTCCGACCATCATCCTTAATTTCAACGATGATCCGGGATTCAACCAGAGAATTGACTTTTTTTATCGGCAACACGATACTTGAGACCATTGTGGATAATATGGGATCGTACACAGATTAAGCTTTTCATGCTATCTCAGAGAAACGGATCAAACGGCCCATGGGATCGTGCATATCCGGTGATATCAGCGCCGAGCCGCCGCACCTGATCAAGCGCCGGATCATCGAAGATATCCGCAGGACCGATTAGCCTTCCATTCGCAATCGAGAAGCCGAGTGAGACGATCCGGGGAGGGCCCCCCGATCGCGAACCCTGGGCATCGCAGAGAGAGACCGGGAGAAGAGGCATCATCGGCCTTCCGGGTGATCGAGCCATGGAAGGAACCGAAAACGGTTCGATGATCTCACCGGTATCAGGGAAGACCCCCCCTGCGCGGATGATCAGCCCGGTAGATCCGGTTTCCTGAGGAGTGGTAACAGATGCTACAGGCTCCCCGTCCCTCCTGCTGATCCTGAGCACCCTGGCATCCTGGGGTTTACGTATCAAAGATAAGAGACGATATGTATCCTCCGGCAGACTGTAGACACGATCCCCGGAGAGGTGGAAGACGAACCCTTCACGGAGCGCATCCTCCGTCACCAGCCGTGTAGTTCCGAAGGGATCACCAAAAATCCGGAAGAGATGGAGATTATAGAGGTCGATGGAGGGGAGATCCGAGAGGAGGACGAGGATCGTCTCCCGGTCCCGCTCAGAAAAAGTCAGTCTGGCAGAGGCGAACGGGGGATCGGAGATATCACAGGAGATCCCTTTCCTGTCAAGATACTCCCTGCACGCTGTGATGACACTCCTGATCAGATCCTGAAGATGTTCCATTGAATCCCGGTGGGTCAGGAGAAGACCGACCGAATCACCACACCTGAAGACGAAAGAATCGATGATCACCCCCCCTTCCTCTTTTCTGAGGAGCCGGGTTGCAATCTCAAGCATCCCGGGATGGGCACGATGAGCCCCCACAAAGCCTCCGAGACGGGCGGTGACGAGGGTGCAGGAGAGGAGATCAGCCATTACCGGCTACTCCCCCATCGACTCGAGCCGCTCGATGAGCCCCCGGCTTCCGACATAGATCGGGATCTTCTGGTGGACATCTGTGGGAAGAATATCAAGAGTATCGGTGAAACCATCGCTGATCCGCCCCCCGGCCTGCATGGCAAGGAAACCGATCGGCTGTGCCTCAAAGACGAGCCTGAGCTTGCCTTCTGGCTTGCCCCTGGCAGCCGGATAGGCATACAGGCCCCCGTATTTCAGGATCTGATGAAAGTCGGCGACAAAGGATCCGGAGTACCGGACCTTCCCCCCGTCATCCTCAATCGAGGTGATGAACGCGGTATGCTTCTCTGTCCACTCAGGCCGGGTACCGCCGCTCCCATAGATACTCCCCTCGGGCATACGAATTCCATCCTCCATCAGGAGGAAACGGCCATCATCTGCGAGTGCAAAGGTGGCAACACCGGATCCAATGGAGAGGGTGAGGGTCGTCATCGGGCCATAGAGGAGGTAAAGGGCAGCAGCGAGATCCCGGCCCCGCTGAAGAACCGGCCCCTTATATATCCCAAAGATCGAACCAACCGCGAGATTGACAGCGATCAGGGAAGAGCCGTCCAGAGGATCCATCACGACCGTATAGTCAGAACAGCTCTCAGGGCATTCAACAACCTCATCCTGCTCCTCTGAAGCAATCCTGGAGACGAGCCCTGATTCCTTCATGACCCTGATCAGATGGTCATCAGCCCATGCATCCAGTTCTGCCTGAACCTCACCTGAGGAGTTGAGGGTCGTTGCATAGCTCTGGTTTGCAATGAAGGCCCCCCGGATCGGATCCGCCTGATCCGCGATGAGAGAGATGAGGCGGCCGAGATCCTCATCACACCCATGTTCCCTGAGATACTCCTGTACAGTAATCATACGGGATGATCATTGTTGGAACGCCGACTTAATGCTATCCGATCAACGCCGCGACCCGTTCCAACGCCTCGATAGCGTCATTCCGTTTCTGATCAACTGCTGATCGTTGGGTAAAAGCAACAAAAGCGCCTCTCCTGTCCGGTGATACCATACCTGCCAGTCGGTCGAAGGTCCGCTCCGGGTAGAAGAGATCGATGGCTGTACGAAGGAGCAGCTGCCGCTCATCCCTGGTAAGAATCCCCTTCTCCTCTGCAAGGCGGAGGGTGCACCTGATATTAATGAGGGGATCAGAGAGGGGAAGCCAGGATTCGGGATCAAAGACAAGTGCAACCTCATCATCCGATACGAGCGTCCCATCCCGGTACAGGGAGTAGATCAGGCCGACCCCCTCCATCCCGAGGGTGTCAAGTTCCGCTGCCCTGAGCGCTCCCATACTTGACGCACCGATTACCCTCTTTCCGGCCTTCAGGAGAGAGAGTATCTCACGATGGCCGACCGCCGCATCCTGGAAGAAGTACCCGTCGATGATACAGACGACAGATACATCAGACCCGGAAACAGCAAGGAGATCACCCCGCCGGACAGGGGGGAGAAACGTTGCGCCCGGGCAGATCGCCCGCGCTTCATCATGCGGCAGACTTGGACCGAGGAAGACGACTACGCCGGGCATGCTTACACCTCTCTCCGATACGTTCCTGATCCATCGCATAGACCTCAAGGCCCGGGACGACAACCCGCACAACCGGAACACCCATATCAGGCCGGGTCAGGTCAGAGACGATCACCCGGTCGTACCCGGCCGAGTCCAGTTTCGCACAGACATGCCTGATATCGGTGAGGAGATCATCACTTGTATAGGTCGGTAGGGATGAGAACCCGACATCCCCGTTCTCCCGGAACCAGTAGCCGTTGAGCCTCTTCGTCCGTTCATATCCTATCTGTCTGCGCATATCAGCAACGACCGTATCTTCCCGGGCTCCATGGATCTGGGTAAGGCGGCTCTGCGCAACCTCGGTGAGGGCACGGAGGATGGCGATCTCCGGTGTTGTATGCGTCCCCATCCCGGTCACAAGGAGGGAGGGATCCAGGAGGACGGTATCATCAGCGACAGCCGCACAGGTGGGTATCCCGATGTCGCTTGTGATATTGCGGATCGTAAGATCAATGCCGGCATGGGAGAAGCGATCAATAATCTCCCTGCTCATCGGATCAGAAATATCAATGATCCGCTCTCCGGTATACCGTGTTGCTTCAACGATCGACCACGCATCCCGCTCGATCACCTCCATCAGGCCATGGAAGATCGCCTCCTCAAGGGTGTTCCCCGAGGCGATTCCGTTTGTATTCGTCCTGAAGAGGGGGCTGCAGGCTCTCGCAACCGGGTGATAGACAGCATGTGCGGGGAGGAGAACCTCCTCTTCCCTGAGGATATCATATCCTGCCACCCAAGGGAGGGGGGCATCCGGATCTGCACCGGAAGGGAGGATCAGATCCACCGGGTTCACTGCCGGCTCTCTGGAGAGGAGATCCGAATACCGCGCGACAGTGACCGGGGGCTTCTCCATCTCAGCAGAACACCGTTCTATCCCCTCCATGATCGCTGAGACCCGCGCGGCAACCGGTGTGGCCCCCTTTCCATTATAGACCGAGATGGCACCACCTGCTGCCGTCGGGCGGATGCAGGAGAATACCGGGATACCAAGGCGGTCAAGACCGGTGATATCAGCAACGCGTGTAATACCTGCCTGTGGAAGGAGCGGCTCTACCCTCTCAAGCGTCGACTCCGGGGAGACCGCACGATGGGTCTCGATCATATACCCTTTCGGGCAGGATTTCAGATGCATCTGACTCTTCTACAACATCTCTCCTGATATGATTACTATTTTTCCCCTCAACATCGGTGGTATTTCCAGAAGAGAGAGTACTTTATCCCACCATACAGAGAGATCTTCCAAGTATGGGGTCAGGCGTAGTCCGGGATGGCGCTCTTGATGCGGCACGCGGAACCGCCCTCACCCTGATGATCATCTACCATATTCTCTTTGATCTCGCGTACTTTGGGATCTATACCATCCATCCGGATATCTGGTATGCGGCAATTCCCATAGCAGGCACCTTCATCTTCATTGCCGGAATATCGCTTCACCTGAAGGCAGAATCGCTGAAAAGAAAACGTATTGACAGTATAGCCATACCACTCCTCCATAGAGGCCTTTTTCTGCTTCTCATCGGTGCAGGCATTACCGTTGCCACGTGGATCTATCCTCGGGAAGGATTCATTATCTGGGGAATCCTCCATCTCATCGGAGCGGGAACCATTCTTGCCATCCCCTTCCTCAGGTTCGGCAGATGGAATATCCTGCCGGCAGCGTTTATTCTCCTCATCTGGTTCTTTGTCTACCCGATTGCAGGACCGGACTACCTCATCCCCCTCGGCATCCACACCCCCGGCTTGTACAGCCTTGACTATCTCCCAATCATCCCCTGGTTTGCAGTTATGCTCCTAGGACTCGTGGCCGGATCCATCCTATATACAGGGAATATTGTACAAAGGGAGGTGAATAAACCGGTACAGGCACTCGCCTTCATCGGAAGGCACACCCTCATCATCTACCTCATCCATCAGCCGATCATCATCGGGATCATCCTGATATTAAAACCGCTCCTCTTCTGACTTGCACCAAACGTGAAACAGAAAGATATATTGTTCTCCCTTGAGTATCGATTAGTATGTGCGCCGGTTTTTTGAAGCGATTCTTTGGGAAGAAACCACACATCGTTCATAGCCCGCCCCCACCGTCGATAACCCACGGTGCCGGCATGCAGATGCCAGAATACAAGAACAAGCCGTACTTCATCGTCGCATCCATCGAGATGGGGAATACCACAACCAAATGTATCCTGACCGGCACGAGCCTGGAGACCGGGTCCTGTTATGTGATCAATAAGACGGTGAGTATGAGTCGCGATGTCCGGCCGCCAAAGCCGGGGGAGGAGATATTTGGTGCAACGCTTGACGGCACGAAGCTGACACGGGAGTCGGTCACAGAACTCGTCCGGGATACGCTTATCAAGTGCCATAAAGAGGCAAATCTGAGCATCAAAGATGATCTCGACTTTGTGGTTCGGAGTACCGGTGTCGTCGCTGCGATGGAATCACCCGAACAGATAGGCGATTTCATCATCGCTCTTGCAAACGGATGCCTTGAAGCCGGTGTCCCACCCCGGAAGATGACGCCCCCGATGTCGATAGACAATCTTCCAAAGAAACTTCGGGAAGCAAGCTATGCAGATCGTCTCGTCTTCACCGGTGCAGTAGCGGGCGTCCTCCCCCCGGTCGGGAGTACCGGGGTTGAGATGGTGGCAAACGAGATGGAGGGTGAGCTTGCCATGGCCGGTATCAAGGAGGGGGCCAAATGGACACCTGTTGATTTCAGAAACCCCTGTTTATCCCTTGATTTTGGAACAACCCTTGACGGGAGGATCACAAGCGACGTCCCAAGGGATGCCGAAAACCCCTTTGCAAAGACCATCGGGAACTTCTGCGGTCTCGCCGGTGCCATACCCGATGCGATCATCCGGGGAACCGGTCTTGTTCAGGAGAGAACCGGGACAGCACTTGACATCTTCGGAGAGGGATTCAGCGGCAGCCGGTTCAGTCTGGGACGGAATAAGAAAGTGATCGACGAGTATGTTGATCTCTGCCATGATCACATCGACATAAGGGTTGTACCATCTGATCGGAAACGTTTTGGAAGAGTTCCGGTCTTTGCGGATGTTGCAGAGAAATCCGGGGTCGCATTGATCGGATGTGACTGTGGTGTTGATGGAGACGGGATCGACAACCTAAAAAAGATAGGTGCGGAGATCTATGCGAAATACCAGTTGCCTGTTGTGACAGAGGTGATCGACCGGGTCTGTGCCGGAATGGCACTTCGGATGATCGATATCTGTATCGAACAGAAGATGGTGCCTGAGAATGCGTCAATCGGCTTTACCGGCCGTGCGGTGATATCAGGAAAGAAACCCGACTATATCGTTGAAGGGATCACCGAACGTGAGATCTTCTCCGATCCGATCGATCACCTCGTCTTCGTCGATGATGGTCTTGCACGAGGCGCAGCATTGATGGGGCGATGTATGAACTCCCTCGGAAAGCCGAAGAATCCTCTCGGCGGAGTCCGCGGGGGACCATGTATCATGAGCAAAAGGATAAAAATCGGGAGATAGCCGACAATGGAAGAAGAAGAATTATTTGACCTGATCATTCCACCAGGAGTACCAAGAACGATCATACGCGATATTGCAACCAACTTTGATGTTGAGATTGTGAACCGCCGTGAGCCTCTGTATTTCGCCAATATGGAAGGAGATGAACGTGATCTCCTTGCATTCCGTGGTACAAAAGATGAGATTGTACGCGTTGAGGCGTATATGTTTGAAGAACTAAAAAAATTTATAAATTAATCTCTTTTTCCAATCAAAGCGACCAGAAGAGACTTCTGTGCATGCAGCCGGTTCTCTGCCTGATCCCAGACAACACTCTGCGGCCCGTCAAGTACCTCATCGGTAATCTCAAGGCCACGATGTGCCGGGAGGCAGTGGAGGACGACCGCATCCTCAGAAGCATGTGAGAGAAGCGCGCTGGTGACGCTGTACGGCGCAAATGCCTTCAGGCGTGCATCCTGCTCATCCTCGTTGCCCATAGAGATCCAGGTATCCGTATAGACCGCGTCCGCCCCTGCCACAGCCTCTTCCGGTCTTCTGTGGAACGTAACATTCCCTCTGGCTTCAGCACGCCTGATACAATCCGGATCCGGTTCATATCCAGGCGGTACAGCAACAGAGACCTTCATCCCGGTCAGGATCGTTGAAAGAATCAGGGAGTTGCAGACATTATTGCCATCCCCGACCCAGGCAAGATGGAGCCCTGAGAGATCACCGAACCGCTCCTTCAGTGTCATCAGGTCGGCGAGGATCTGGCAGGGGTGTTCTTTATCAGACAGCCCGTTAATTACGGGGATTGTGGAGTTGTCCGAGAGGGTCTCGATGGATGAGTGGGAATTGGCCCGGATCATCGCTGCTGAGAGGTACCGTGAGAGGACCCGGGCGGTATCCGGGATCGCCTCACCCCGGTCAAGCTGCATATCACGGGGGTTGAGATAGAGGGCGTAGCCCCCAAGCTCATACATACCGACATCAAAAGAGATGCGTGTCCTCGTCGATGACTTCTCAAAGATCATTCCGAGGGTCTTTCCGGCAAGATGGGGGTGAGCCACCCCGTCTGAACGCTCCTTCTTCAGGCGGATCGCATCATCGAGGAGGGTGCCGATCTCATCTGCTGTGAGATCAAGAATTGAGAGTATCGTCCGTTTCATCGTATTTCCTTCATATGAGCGATTCGGCGGGCAACGATCTCCTCTCTCCCGATATCCGACCGGTACCGCACATTTCCGGTAACCCGGGATGCAGCAGACTCAGCAGAGCGCTCAGCATCTGCAAGGGTATCCCCGACACCGACAAATGCAAGAGAGCGTGAGGACTGGGTATATATTGTCCCATGGTCCGGCCGGACATTGGCAAAGTAGAGACGTGCATCATGGGCAGCTGGAAGGCCGATGGGATCTCCTGCAACAGGCGCATCCGGATAACCGGCTGGAACAACATATTTGCAGACCGTGGCCTTCGGATCAAACCGGACATCGGATTGCCGGAGCGTCCCATCCGCAACCCGGGCGATGATCTCAGTGAAGCCGGACGAGAGGATCGAGAGGACGTTCATCGCCTCGGGATCGCCAAATCGCGCATTAAATTCGATAACCTTCGGGCCGGTTGCGGTATTCATAAACTGGCCATACAGGATACCCCGATAGGTCGTGCCCGAATGATCAAGTGCAGCGACAACATCATGCATGATCCGAAGAGCTGCAGCATAATCGGCATCAGTGACAAACGGGAGGCTGTGATCAGGAAGTGAATAGGACCCCATGCCGCCGGTATTTGGCCCGGTATCACCCTCGAATGCCCGTTTATGATCCTGAACAAGTGGCATGGGAAAGAGCGAGCGGCCATCAGCAAATGCCATCATCGTAAACTCCTCACCAAGGAGGCGCTCCTCAATGACGACACCGCCGTCGATGGATCGCAGGTACTCGATGGCACCGGCCTGATCAACATGCTCACCCATCACCTTGACGCCTTTCCCTCCGGTCAGGCCGATCGGCTTGATGACGAGATCCTCCCCATGATCCCTGATGAATGCCTCGGCTTCATCATGATCATCAAAGATTCGATATAACGGGAGACCGTCAATTTGATACTCCTTCATTAACCTGCGGCAGAATGCCTTATCGGTCTCGATCCTCGCTGCCGCCTGTGTCGGGCCAAGACACCCGATACCGATCTCCAGAAGCGCATCGACAAGGCCCGCCATGAGCGGCGCTTCAGGTCCGATGACGGCGTAGTCGATACCCATCTCCTTTGCATAGGATACGATGGCATCCACATCAGTCTCTTTTTTTACCAGGGTTTCCCTCGAGAGCGAAGCGATGCCGGGATTATTATTTGAATTTACGGCGTAGAGGACGGCCTCAGGGTCGCATGAGATCACCTGGGCCAGTGCATGCTCCCGTCCGCCACCGCCTACAACCAGATACTTCATGGTCATGTATTAGACACACCCCTACTAATATAATATCACTCAAAGAGTGCGCTCACCCGGAGCAGGGGTGAGAGTGAGATTCCATATGTGGCAAGGGATGCTTCCGCACCCTGTTCCCGATCAACAACCGTCACTACCCGATCAGTTATTGCTCCTGCTTTTCGTAATTCTAGAACACCATACACGGCAGATCCACCTGAGGTCGTCACATCCTCGATGAGAAGAACCCGTTTCCCTGATACACGGCCGATGACTGTGTCTGCCTTGCCGTGATCCTTTCCGGTTGCACGTATGATCGCGTACGGTTTCCCAGAAGCAAGGGAGACGGCGACAGCAAGGGGGACACCTCCGACAGCAACACCGGCGATACAATCAAAGTCAAACTCTTCTGCAACAGTCGCGCCGATCGCAGAGAGGAGTTCGGGCTCTGTCACCGCCTGCTTGACATCCACATAATATGAGCTCTTCTGTCCGGATGCGAGGGTAAATTCCCCAAATTCAACTGCGCGGAACCGGATGAGAAGTTCCCGGAGATCGATTACCATGGTACCTCTTTAATGCCAAGTGCATAGCCAAGAAGATTTGCCCCACGGTGAAGAAGCGGGGTGATGATCAGAATCGCAAGAGCCATCGGGAGAGTGACGACCGAGAGCGTCCATGTAAGATTGAAGATGACCAGGAGTACAAAAGCCCCGATGACCAGGTCATACTGATCAGCAACAGGCCATTGTGCCCCCCTCTCGAGATTTCTTCTTCGTTTAAAGAAACTCTTTCCGAGATCGCCAAGGAGTGCACCCGCAGAGAGGAGGAGTACGGAGAGCAGGGTATGCTCAGGAAGAGATGAGAAGACAGGGTATGACTGGGCAGCTATCTGGGCTGAGCCGATGACGAGGCCGCCACCAATACCTATGAAGAGCCCCCGCAGGGTCTTCCCATCACCAAAGATTCGCCGTCCATCACGCCAGTAGCGCCCCCCGTCGATCGGCCGTCCACCACCGGCCGCCGCAGCCACAGGGTTTGGAACATATGCCGGCAACATCACCCAGAGCGCGGAAATGAAGATAATAAGAAGGGAACCGATACTGATACTGCTCATAACCAAGTAATATGGTGCAAGGTTTAAAAATACTGTATCCCTAACTACATTGCAGAGACGTACCGGTGATTGAAGAATGGAGATTAAAAGAACAAAAAGCATCTGCCCTGTCTGCAGAACGGTGATTGATGCAGATCTCATCGAAGAGGAGAATGCGATCTGGATCCACCGCACCTGCCCGGAACATGGTCCCTTCAGGTCGCTGTACTGGTCTGATGCCCAGATGTTTCGCCGGTTTGATACGTATAACGCCATCGGAGAGGGGATCACCACCGCAAAAAAGCCGGATGAGAGGAAGGGGTGCCCCCTGGACTGTGGCATCTGTGAGAGCCACCACTCGGGAACCCTGCTTGCCAATGTTGATCTGACAAACAGATGTAATCTGAATTGTGACTTCTGTTTTGCAAATGCTCGTGCATGCGGTTTTATCTACGAGCCGACATTTGAGGAGATCATTGCTATCTTCCGTCGCCTCAGAGATCAGAAGCCTGTTCCTCCCCCCGCGGTTCAGCTATCCGGAGGAGAGCCGACGATGCGCGAGGATCTCCCTGAAATCATCAGAATGGCCAAGGAACTGGGATTCAAACAGGTTCAGGTCGCAACAAACGGCATCAAACTCGCGCAGGACGAATCGCTTGCAGGGAAATTGAAGCGGGCCGGGGTTTCAACAATATACCTCCATTTTGATGGCGTCACCAAAGAGACAAACCCTCTTCTCCAGATGAATAAAAAGGCAATTGAGAACTGCCGGAGAGAGAAGGTCGGCATGGTTCTCGTCCCTACGATCATCGGGGGGAAGAATATTCATGAAGCAGGGGCGATCATCAGGTTTGCGGCAGATAATGTCGATGTCGTCAGGGGAGTCAACTTCCAGCCTGTTGCATTCACCGGTGCGGCAACAGATGACGAGATGCTGAAGGAACGAATTACGATACCCGACCTCCTCCATGGTATTGAGAATCAGACCTGCGGTATCCTCAAAGCAGATGACTTCTATCCAATCCCATGCGTCGGACCGATCATCGATCTGGTGAAGGCATATACAGATCGGCCACAGATACAGTTTACGGCACACCCCCATTGCGGCGCAGCCACATACCTCTTCGTCACTGAGGAGGGAATGGTTCCGGTCAACAGAATGGTTGATGTCGATACGTTCTTCTCATCCATCGACATGATTGCAGGCAATATGAAGAAAGGGGGAAGTATCAACAAATACCGGGCACTTCTTGAGGGAGTTCGGAATTTAAAAGGGTCCCTGAATAAAGATAGCAATTATACATTCGATTTCCACGGACTTATTGCAGATGCACTCATCCACCAGAACTTCGATGCACTTCGGAAGTTCCACTGGAATGCACTCTTCATCGGTACGATGCATTTCATGGACAATCATAATTATGACCTTGACCGGGTGAGCCGGTGCTGTATCCATTATGCCACCCCGGACGGGAGGATCATCCCCTTCTGCACCTATAACAGCGGGCCTGTCTGGCGTGAGGAAGTCTGGAAGAAACATGCCCAAACCCCTGAATAAGGACTGAGGATGAGAGAATGATTCGAATTGTCCGAAAACCGACTGATACCCCGGATGACAACTCCACGCAGATGGTCATCGACGCGCTTGACGTAATGGGCGCAGAGTATGAGATCCTCTCATTACAGGAACTCAATCCGTTCGCCATCAGATACAGCGGCGATCTCATCTGGATCTGTGGGATCCGCCAGGATGGTGTTGAGTTTGAACTTATCAAGGCCCTTGCACTCAAAAACCGCCTGGTCAATACCCCGGAAGCAATCGCAACCTGTGCAAGCAAGGTGCTCACCTCAGCATTGCTCACACATCATGGTGTACCAACTCCGGAGACCCTTTTTACCGCATCCAGGCATATGGTTGATGAATTCCTCCAGACACATGGAAAGGCCGTTTATAAACCGGTATACGGGTTTGACGGGGATGGCATCTTCCTCTTCTCTGATGTAGGGGATCTCGCAGATCCACCCTACTATGTCCAGGAATATATCAGAAACGACCGGGACTTCCGGGTCTTTGTGATCGGGTATCAGGCGGCAGGTGCCATCTACCGGCAGTCACCGCACCTGACCCATAATATCCACCAGGGCGGAGTCGGGACACCGGTTGAGATAGATACCAGTATGCGTGAGATTTCGGAGGCAGCTGCCCGGGCAGTGGGGATAGATTACTGTGGTGTTGATCTCCTCAAAACCGAAGACGGCTATACCGTCCTTGAGGTGAACGGAACACCAAACTGGCACTGTATGGCTGCACCAATACCAGAACTTCTTGCAGAATATTTCGTATCGGAAGAGAAGAAAATGAGATAGGGGGGATATCACCACTCACCAGATTGTTTGCTCATTGAGCACACTCAATCTCTTTTAATGCCCTTTCAGCGAGTTCTTTCATACGCGATGAAATCCTCCCTGATGAAGCAAAATCAACATCACTCATCGCATTTGCCAGTTCGGTGGCAAGGATGAAGATGGCATATTTATGTTCCAGTTTGCTCTTATGAACATGTGAGGGGTTGATCTTAAGAGCATCATATTCTGAAAAAGATAGAGTACTATGGAGTTCTTCGAAGTGATCCTTAATTTCAGACAACATCTGATGGAGGGCGATCAACTCATCTTTGTGCATACATGTCACCAGGTAGTACGATGGGGATGCGAAAAATAAAAGCCTATGGATCAAAAAACAAGATTTAAATAGTTCTATATTTTTACCATACGGACCGTGGCAGGTCTCTTGACGATACCGGAGAACTCCCGCGCCGCTATGAAATCAAGACCCTTCTCAGCCGCAAGATCGAGGATTCGCTGATTAACCGGCTGGTCGATGATTATTCCGGCGGTCTCCCCACTCAGCTCATCAAGGATTCCCTTGTACTCCTCAAGAGGATAATCCCCAAGACTGGAAAAATCCGGGGAAAGAACACGTACAAGTCCACTCCCCTTGATCGCCCTGATATGGTCGTTGAGTCCGAAGGGATCGGATGATTCCCCTTCTGAGGGAGGGGCCGGCACTGATGACGCATCGGGCTCCTGAGCAGGAATGGTGTTTCGTGAGATGGGGGGATCCGGATAGAGAGTGGGACGAATATCATGTCCGGATCCGCTTCTCCGTGCCTCCCTCTCAATATTGTCGCGAACATACTCAACCGGCACTTTGTTCCGGAGAGCCTTGACGATCTCTTTTCTGCTGAGATCCTCAACACTCTTTCCCCGTGGCGGATATGCGACAAAGTCAATGTCTGCGATCTGGAGAAGCTCCCTGAGGATCAGCTCCCCTCCCCGATCCCCGTCAAGAAAGACGGTTGCTGTCTTCTTCTCACAGAGAGAGACGATGATATCCGGCACATTTGTCCCCTCTACCCCGACACTGTTCTTGATCCCGTATCGTAACAGGTTGAGGACATCGGCCCGACCCTCTACAATGATGATCGCATCAGAGTCTTCGACATTCGGACCTGCCGGTACTCGATCATCACCGATAAGGCGAATCTTCTCAACCCGTATCGACTCGCGTACCTCATCAAGGAGATCCTGTGAATCGATCGAGTCTTCATCAAAGGCATCAAGGAGCAGTTCCTTTGCCCGTTCGATGATCTTCTTTCGTTTGGCAACCCTGATATCCTCGATACACTCGACACGGACATGGGAGACACATGGACCAACCCGGTCGATCGTCTCAAGTGATGCTGCAAGAATAGCAGTCTCCGCCCTGTCGAGGGAAGAGGCGATGAAGATATCACCGGTGGTCTCCCCCCTCCGGCTGATGATCTGGACATCGATCCGTCCAACCCGTCCGGTTCTCTGGAGATCCCGGAGATCGAGGTCTTCGCCGAGCAACCCTTCAGTCTGACCAAATATGGCTCCGACTACATCGGGTTTTTCGACCACCCCCTCTGTTTCAAGATGAATGTGAATAAGATACTTAGTCGTATCAGGTGAATACATGGAATCGCACCCCCATCGATCATGCTCTGATGAGTCTTCCTGATCATAGGTAATATCTATAAAGTGTTATGATTACTTAAAGGAACCCGTGAAGATAAATCAAATGGTTATACTAAACAATTCTAAAAGGTTAATTATTATGAAAAAAATGGATGCAGTATTTCAATACAATCAGAGAGGCTCATCCCTTCGATACGGATCACTTTTCGGTTTGAGTGAACTCCTGAGATGATACTGATCGATGAACGTTGCACTCCCATCACCTCAGCAATGAGAAGGATGATAGCAGCATTGGCTCTGCCATCGACGGGTGGTGCTGTGATCGAGATCCCGATTGTCTCTCGCCAGCTATTATATCCTGATGGAAAAACATTCTCCCGTGCACCTGCCTGGACTTCACAGCTGATATGAAGACCGGAGCCGACCGTGCGGATTGCATCGGTAAAAGAGGGCATACCTATCTGTTAGTAGGTGTCGCCCGGTGATAACTGATAGAGGTCATCGGTGGCTTCTGCCGTTCCTCCCGTATCAAACCCGTCACCGGGCGGTGCCTGTCGCGCAGACGGGTTGTCCCGTGGCTCATCTCATGACGTACGTCATATTGATCACCCGGGGACCTATGAATGCGCATATGTTGGCACATTATTGTATAGGATCTCCGACCTGATAACCCCTCCCCGGAAGGTAGATCCCCGGGATGCAGGAGTACTCCGATTCGTAATACACAATCTCCCCGTTCTGAACGACCAGGTCGGGAAATACCCCCTCCATCCCCTCATATGGGGTCCACCCACATTTTGAGTGGAGAGTATCAGATCTGATCGTCACAGGCTCCATCGGATAGAGGGCAAAGTCATGCCGTTGATCGGGGGCAAACCCGGCAGGAGGGATGCCGAGAACCCTGCATGGTGCAACGGCGGTCTTGTCGATGAGAGAAGAGAGTGTGATGGTTCCTTTTCGCACCTCATTCATCAGAAGGGGGAGCATCGTCTCGACACCCGGCAGTCCGGACGGGGCCTCTGCAAAGCTCACTGCCTTATCCTCAATCGTATGGGGGGCATGATCTGAAGCGATGATATCGATGGATTCCCAGGCAGCAAAAAGGGCCCGTCGCTCTGATTCAGGACGAAGGGGGGGATTCACCCTCCCGAAGGTATCATCGGGAGTGAACTGTTCGATCGAGAGGAAGAGGTGATGGGGCGTCACCTCCTTTGATCCCGGAGCCACCGGAAGCGATGCAGATGAACTGATATGACAGATATGGGGCTTCATCCCCGGAGGAAGGATATCCCGTATCATCTGAAGCGACCTGACTTCACCCTCGGGGGATCTGATCTGATGGTGTTCCTGGAGAGAATCCGGAATGCCGGATCCGACCTCCTCTGCATGGATAGTTGCAGGTGCACCAAGGGCATGGATCGAACGGAGGGACTGCTTCAGTTCTTCTGGTGTCAGTGCATCGCCATAACTTGAAGGGGCGGCGAAGATCTCGCCAAAGGCCATTGCTCCCGCCCTCCAGAGGTGGAGGGGATCAACACCCGGTGATACGCCGGCATTTATAGCAAAGCCACAGAGAGCATGCTCCTTTGCCTCCAAAACCCGTTCAAGGTACCGGTCGGGGGTCAGAAGAGGCGGAATGGTGTTAGGCTGATCCACAACCATCGTGACACCGCCTGCAAGGGCGGCCATCGACCCGGTTCGCCAGTCCTCTTTTGCAGACTGGATTCCACCCCGCATATGGACATGTATATCGGTCGCAGCCGGGATACAGAGGAGGGCTGTGCAATCGACCTCCTGATCTGATCTGGCGGCTCTGCCGATATGAACCAGGCGCCCGTTCTGAAAAGCGAGATCAGCAACCCTGCCATCCGGGAGGGTCGCATTTCTCAGGACAAGGTCTAACATACCCGTGGTACCGGATCACCAAGCGGGGGTTCGATGAACCGCTCACCCCCGATGCTCGTCCTCATGATAACATCAGAGCCTGCGACGACCTCACCGATGATCGATGCCTCACGCCCAAGAGGATGTGATCTGATGGCCGCAAGCACTGCCTCTGCATCCGCTGACGGAACCCCCATCACAACCTTCCCCTCATTTGCAACCTGAAGGGGATCGATACCCATAAGCTCTCCTGCAGAGCGGACACTCTGGCGGATCGGCACCTGTTCTTCATCAAGGAGGATCGAAACACCGCTCTTCCGTGCCATCTCGTTGATGGCGGCGGCAAATCCACCGCGGGTCGGGTCTTTCATTGCATGAATCTCACCGGCGCGGAGTGCACGATCCACCAGTCCCCAGACAGGCGCCACATCAGATGTGAGCTGATCGCCAAGATCAAACCCTTCACGATAGGAGAGGATGGAGATGCCATGATCACCAAGGGTTCCGGAGACGATGATCCGATCTCCCTCTTTCAGACCACTATCACGAACCGGTCGGTCGGCGATACCGATCCCGGCAGTATTAATGATAATACCATCGAGGGAGCCCCGCTCGACAACCTTCGTATCCCCGGTCACGATTGAGGCTCCTGCCTCTTCGAGGGCCTGATCCATGGAGGCGACGATTCTGGCAAGACTTGAAAACTCAAATCCTTCCTCAATCACCATCGCAGAGGTGAGAGCGAGGGGGCGTGCACCCATCACTGCAAGATCGTTTATCGTGCCACAGACCGAGATCCTCCCGATATCACCCCCTGGGAAGAAGATTGGACGGACAACATGCGAGTCGGTTGTTAATACGATATTCGTTCCGTTCACCGGGATGACAGCGCCATCATCGAGAGATTCCAGACCCAGACCACCGGCATTATTATTTTTAAAGGCGGTGAGCGTCTTGAGAAGTTCACCCATTACCTCTCCGCCAGCCCCATGCATCAGATTGACATTCACGTTACTCACCAGTATCTATCTCGATATTTTTCACAACGATCTCTTTTCCGGAGACGATCGTAGGAAGTGTTCCACACTCAGGGCAGACATAGATCTCGCTCCCTTCATATCCACAGGAGCACCTGGTGCGGGGAGGGGCTTTTTCATAAACAAGTTCCGCACCAGAAAGAAGTGGGTCATCCTCTGCGATGGTTCCAAAAAGAAAGCAGACCTGCTCAGGATTGATCATCGCCATCTCACCGAAGGAGACGGTAATTCTGCGAACCGCAGTCGCATGATGATCGAGGGCCGTTCTCCTTGCAGTCGCATAGATGTCGTATGCTATGCTGTATTCATGCATCAGGATCCCATAGCCTCATAGACCTGTCGGAACAGCTCACGCGTTTCAAGCCCCTCCTCACGGGAGAGCCGCTGGATGGCAAAGCCGACATGGACAAGGACAAATTCGCCGACCTTGACATCGACGAGATCCAGGCGGACTTCGTGCTGGAGATCACCAAAGTCAACGAGACCTATATTCCCGTCACGGATCTCTATAACTTCTGCTGGAACTGCGATACACATGATTATTCACGTATACTTCTTTAGTATCTGAGAGGGGATAAAGAGAACGAAAGCGGTTGAGAAGAGATCATGAAAATGGCGCCGGGGGAGAGATTTGAACTCCCGAGGTGAGACACCAGTGGCTTTCAAGGCCACCGCCTTTCCGGACTAGACTACCCCGGCCTACTTACATATACGCTCTTGTGAAATAAGAGATTATGGTTTCTTCACTGCCACGAAGAGGATAACCGCAAGAGCAATAATTGGTAGAATCATCGATACAGGAGATTCCTCTTGTGGAACAAAGCCCGATTCATGGAGATCTCCAAATCTTGTCGTGATGGTATCGCTGACTGCGAGGGACGCGACGTTCTCACCATACAGGAAGACCCGCTCAGAGTCGGGGCCTGCCGGGTATATCCTGATGTAAACAGTGCCCCCTGACCCTTCAAAGGTGACACTCTCAGCCCGATCCGCTCCGAAGGTGTTAACAACATGCGACCGTCCCGCCTCATCAATATATTCGACCACCCAGTCAACGCCACGTGATGTGCTGAGTGTCACCGGCCCTCTCCCGGTCCTGACCTCAAAATATGCAGGGCTCTCACGTGAGGAGGGGGCACTGGCTGAAGGAACCCCGACCGAGACTGGCGGGGTCGTTGGAACCGGGGTTACAACCGTCTCCCGATGGACATCATATCTGATTGTTCCGATCAGCCCCCTCCGATCGGAGACCCGTGCAGTATACACCCCGGCGGAATCGATCATAACATCCCTTGAGAAAGCCCCCTGACTATCAGTTTCAATCCATTCGGGACCAAAAACCGGCCCTGAAGGCCCTGTTACCAGCAGCTCAACCCCCGCGGTACCGAGATCCTGAACTGCACCGGCCACAACAAGCCGTCCCGTATACTCCTGTGAAAGGGGCGAGTTCGCCCGCAGAAGAAGACTGCGATCAACAAGATTAAGGATGAACCAGTTGCGCCCTGAACCAAGGGGATACTCCGGGTTCTGCTGTATCTCAAACCTGTACATGCCCTCCCGAAGCCCGGCTGTCTCAAAAGGAATCGAGAAGTACCCTTCAGACTGGATTACAAAAGGAATCTGTCGGGAGTAGATTCCAGGTCCGGTGATGTGAAGGGTCATCGATATACCGGGAGGGATATTTGGCGATCTCCCTTCCAGAATGAATGTCTCCCCAACGTATCTCGTTATGCTGCCGGAGTCTCTCGGCTCACCGATAAACTGGAAAGAGTAGGCCGAAACACTCGTGACACAGAGCAGAAGCAGGATGACCATGAGTGCGATCTTTTTCATGATCGAGATATCATCAGTATGTGGTGTTAATGGTATCCCGTGGAGAAGAAAAACCGCTCGCCTCATGGATGGGGGAAGACCTCATCGGGGGCGGGATCAGAAAGACACTCACCATCATCCTGCGATCCGGCGGATGCAGGTTTAACAGGTGCAGGATGTGCGGATACCGGTTTGAACGGTACCCGGCGATGACTGAAGATGAGCTCGCCAGCCGGATGCTCGCCCAGATCCAGTGGATCGAAGAGAATTATCCATCTGATTCATATGACCTTGTCAAGATATTCACATCAGGCAGTTTCTTTGATCCGGTGGAAGTTCCAGCTGAAGTACGGGATCGCCTTGGTATCCTCATCAGGGGGAAGATCGCCATTGCTGAGACCCGGCCTGAATACGTCACCCCTGAAGTGCTCAGATCGTTTCTTGATCGAATCGATGATGGCAGCCATGAGGTGCCCCTCTATGTGGCAATAGGCCTCGAAACGACCAATGACAGCATCAGAGAGAAATCCATTGATAAAGGGTTCACCTTTGCAGATTTCATCCATGCGTCCTCCATCGCCAGGGATGCAGGGGTCGGTGTCAAGGCATACCTTATGCTCAAGCCGCTCTTCCTGACCGAGAGTGAGGCTGTTGCTGATATGAAGACCTCCATTGCAGAGGTTGCACCCTATGCCGATCTGATCTCCATGAACCTCTGCACAGTACAAAGGCGAACAGAACTTGAATATCTCTGGAAAAAGGGAGCATACAGACCCCCCTATCTCTGGAGTGGACTCGAAATTCTCCTCTCAACCAATGAGGCAGTCAGTTGTGATCCCGTCGGGGGCGGATATATCCGGGGACCGCACAACTGCGGGGACTGCGATCGGGATATTAAAAAGGCGATCGATGAGTATTCACTCACCTTTAACCGTGATCTGATCAGAGGGGCCTTTGAAAAAGAGTGCGGATGCAGGGAAGAGTGGCAGTATATCAGAGAGCATGAGATGCCCTGGTGTATGCCGCTTACCCGTTAGAATTGCTACGCAGTGCTGCAAGAAGAGCCGGTACAAATGTACCGGCATCCGAGACGACACCTATCGCCTGTGTCGTCCCCCTGTCCATCAGTTTTGTCACCGATGCAGGGTTGATATCAACACATATTGTCTTCACATAGGAGGGGAGACAGTTGCCGACAGCCACCGAGTGGAGCAGTGTCCCGATCATCAGGACCATCCCACAATCCTCCAGATGCTCGCGCATACGATCCTGTGCTTCGACGGTGTCGGTGATCACACCAGGGAGCGGGCCGTCATCCCGGATTGAACCAGCGAGGATAAAGGGGATCCCTGCTTTGACACACTCGTACATGATCCCACCGGTGATGATCTTCTTCTCGACAGCAGCTGCGATGGAGCCGGCACGCATCACCTCACTGATGGCATAGATATGGTGCTTATGGCCCCCTGTGATAAGCTCCCCGGTCTTGAGGTTCATACCAAGAGAGGTTCCAAAGAGATTATATTCAATATCATGCGTGGCAAGGGCATTTCCGCTGAAGAGAATATCAATATATCCTTCACGAATCAGGGCGGCAAGCGCATCACCAGCCCCGGTATGTACAATGGCCGGACCTCCGACAAGGCCGATCCTGAGGCCTGCAGCCCTGACTTTCTGAAGCTCCTTTGCTATCTTTCTCACGATTGTTTCACTTGGGCGCTCGGACGAGACCTGTCCCTGCATGAACTCAAACATACCGGTCTCACGCGGCCGCTCAGGATAGACGACCCGGACACCTGCTTCACCGATGACGACGGAATCCCCCTTCTTTAAGCGGGACAGTGGTGTACAGATGGCACGCCCGGCTGCTTCGTCAACAACGATGATGCAGTCCATCTCGATATGCTCAACAGGTATCCATTCATCCAGGTAACGAATCGAGGTCGGATGATTTGTTGTCGAGTAGAAACCTTTCGGAACAACCCGATCGGCTTCGGCAGGGATCAACCTGACATTATCCTGATCGATCAGCCGGACACCATACCGATGCAGCTCACTTGTTATCGACTCGAGCCGGTCTTCAGAATCGGCCCGTATCTGAAGTCTGGCATAGCTGATATCCGCCTTCTTCTTCCCGACCTCGAAGATGATGATCTCAAAATCACCGCCCATATCCATGACACGATCAAATACCCGTGTCATAATCCCTGAATCGATGATATGACCTTCGAGTTCTATCTCCCGTGAATGGTCCATATCTAGTACTCAGCAGGTTTCGTTAAATAGTACACGAGAGGGGGACTGTCATGAATGATCTGATTGAAAGTACTGTTCAAGAAGTGCAAGTTCTGATCGGGTATTAACATTAAAAACAAGCTCCCTTGTGTTGAGGAGAAGGCAAAGCTCTTCCTGAACCTCCCCGATCTTTGATCCCTGCAATATATTGACCCCGACCGGGCTTGCAGGAACACCGTCAATCTCACAGAGGTAGCGCGGTTCTGTGCCGACCTCCCGGCAGAGTGAAACAGGAACCCATGTGGAGCATGCCTCCATCCCGGATCTGCGGTGGCTCTCAGATACCGAGCGGATAATGTCTGCAGAGATGCATGGAATATCCGAGACACTTGTAAAGATCGGGCCACCCTCCTCCAGAGCAGTGACGGCATAGATGAGATCCTCAAGGTAGCCATTTCCATCTGCAAGGATGAAGGGGATGGAATTGGCGCGGCACCAGTTCCGAGTATACGGGGTCTTTGAGGATAAGACGACGACGGGACTGCATCCGGCATCTGAAAATGCTTCAATAACCCACTGGATCATCGGCCTGCCGTGTATGCAGACGAGTGGTTTCTCTCCCAGTCCAAGGCGGGATCCCTCCCCCCCGGCCATAATCAGTGCATGCATGCAGACAGGGCCTCAATAAGCATTGTATTTTCTTCATGGGTTCGAACAGCAACCCTGATCGCCTGAGGGAGTCCGAAAGAGGAACAGTCCCGAACAAGGATGCCTTGCCTGAGGAGCGCATGCTGAAGTGCTCCTGCATCCCTGCCGGTATCGATGAGAAGATAATTGACCTGGGATGGATGGCAGAAAAGCCCAAGAGAGGTTATTGATTCGGTCAGAAAACGCCGCTCATCAGCGATCATCTGTCGTGAGTGTAGAAGGTCGGGGAGGTGGCGCAGGGCTTCGATCGCATACGCCTCGGCGTACCGGTTGACCGTCCATGGCGGCCGGACCGTCTCAATTGCTTCGATTGTATCAGGGTCAGAAAAGCCAAAACCAAATCTGATTCCCGGAACAGAGAAGGCTTTCGTGATAGAGCGGAGAATAAAGAGATCAGAATCCCGGTGGTCTGCCATGCTCTCACGCGGATCAGCAAGATCGATGAATGCCTCATCAAGGAAGAGGCGCGACCCTGTCTCCTTGCATGAATGAAGAATCTGTTGTACTTCCTCTCGCACAAGGAGCTCTCCCGTCGGATTATTTGGATTGCAGAGGTAGCGGACTGTGGCATCTTCCGGCTCTTCTGCCAACCTCCCGCCAGCTATGAGAACGGACTGTGCATACTCCCCAAAGGTAGGGGACTCAATATATGCAGATGAACCGGGTGAAAGAAAGATCTGGGCATAGATTCTGATCAGTTCAATCGATCCGTTACCCACCGTCACCTCTGCCGGGTCGCGCGAGAAGGCAGATCCAATCGCCTCTTTCAGTTCCATATAGGTATCATCCGGATACTCCCGGAGATCACACAGATCAGGTTTCCAGTGTACATTTGGAGGATACGGATTCATACTGGCACTGAAGTCGATGATACCCTCTCCCGCTCCATCTGCCCGAAGCCGCCTGATGGTTCCCCCATGCTTCTGTCTCTGTGGTAGCCTGTCTGGTTTCATTGGAAAAAACACCCGTTAATATAAAAAATCTAGGAGAAAATCACTGAATAATACATAGGATTGTTGGTATGGATTCTAATAAAACAGTTCGGAAAAGCTACTCAAATCCTTGCTTAGAACAATTTCACAAACTATATATACAGTTGCGATATATCTAAAACCATCTGATTCAGTTATCAGACAAGGGTACACTTTATGTCGGACATTGGGCATACATAAGTATGACGATTGTCTGATAGAGGTGAAAGATGGACAGGATCACTATTCGATTACCAAGACAACAGGTCGAGATGCTGGAAAAACTTGTTTCAGCTGGCGAATTCCCAACAGTATCAGAAGCGGTTCGATATGCGGTACGGGAGCTTTTATCACGGCATGGAGATCGGGTAATGAGGGAGAGCGATCAGGTCACATCATTTAATATCGAGAGAGAGGGGTTGTAAGATGCAGACCATAATTAATGAAGCTCTGAAAAATTCTGAGATCGAGAAAGAACGTGTAAAGTCCTCAATTATTGATGATGATGAGATGCTTGGAAACCCAAGAATTGTCATTATCGGTTGCGGAGGTGCAGGGAACAATACCGTCAACCGACTTCATCATATGCAGGTTGCAGGTGCTGAAACCATCGCAATAAATACTGACAAACAGCACCTTGACATGATTCAGGCAGACAAACGCGTTCTGATCGGGAAATCCCTCACAAAAGGTCTTGGGGCCGGCGGATTTCCGGACGTGGGTAAGCGCGCAGCAGAGATGGCCCGCCCGACACTTGAGGCACTCCTTGAGTCAGCAGATCTCGTCTTTGTCACGGCAGGTATGGGGGGAGGAACAGGCACAGGATCCGCGCCGGTCGTCGCACAGATCGCCAAGGAGCAGGGCGCGATCGTCGTGGGGATGGTCAGCTATCCATTCCAGGTAGAGAAAGCGCGCATGCTGAAGGCCGAGGAGGGGCTTGAAGCCATCCGGAATGCCGCAGACTCCGTTATCGTTCTTGATAACAACAGGCTGAAGAATTTTGTTCCAAACCTCCCGCTCGGACAGGCGTTCTCTGTTATGGATCAGCTCATCTCCGAGACCGTCAAAGGAATCAGCGAGACAATAACCGAACCGTCTCTCATCAACATCGATTATGCCGATGTCCGCGCAACCATGAGCAAGGGCGGCCTCGCAGTGATGCTCGTTGGTGAGACGAAGCAGCAGAATAAGGCAGAGAGTGTTGTCCGTGAATGTCTTGACCACCCACTTCTTGATATCGATTATCGCGGGGCTACCGGGTGCCTTATTCACATCACTGGCGGAAATGACCTCACGCTCCATGATGCTGAGGAGATTGCCAGCCAGTTAACCTATGAGCTTGATCCACATGCCGATGTCATCTGGGGTGCCCGTGTCCGGAATGACTATGAAGGTAAGATTCGAGTCATGGCGATCATGACTGGTGTTCAGAGCCCCCAGATCCTCGGAGGCCGCCCGTACCTTACCGCCCAGTCAACCGGAAAGAGAAAAGCGGAAATGCCTCTTCGGAGACCGGGAAGGGGTTCAGATGAGCGATCAGGGAGCCTGGTTGACTGGGTGATGTAACCCGGAAATACACATCTTTTCAGGGAAGAGCGTCCCCTATCCGGATTTACGAAACCTTTAATACCACTCTAAGCCATTTCTTATAGAAAGTCGTACCATAGCTTCTGACAGGGGTGGATGTTTGCACCTGTGTGAAGACCGGGGACTTTGGTATCGGAGGTTGAATATGACGAACCACTTGCACTGCCACGTAAGCGAGTTCTTATCTGTTTTTTCTCTCATGCACTATATACCAAAGTTTGATCTTCTTCAGGGCCCTGTGAACAAAACCTTCAGGAGTTCCTGGTATGGCATTTGAGGATTGTTGAGCATGTTGAATGATCTCATAGACAAGAGGAAGACTATTCTCGCTGAATCTGAACAGCATAAGGAGCGAAGGAACGAACTCAATGCTCTCGCGAGCCAGTATGCCCGCGAGCGGAATGAGCTGAACAACCAGACGCGCCAGTTTGTTGAGGAGGCTCAGCAGCATAAAGAGCTTCGGGATAAGAGCAACAAGGATGTCTCTACACTGAAGGATCAGCGGAACGAACTCAACGAGAAGGCAAATGTGCTCTTTGAGGAACTTGAGGAATATAAAAAAGAGCATGGCAACATCAAGAAAGGCCAGGTCAAGGACATCCAGAGGCAGATAGAATTTCTGGAGTTCAAGCAGCAGACCGAGGCGATGAGTGCCGACAAAGAGCGCGACCTCGTTGAAAAGATTAAGCAGATGAAACAGCAGGTCCGGGAGCAGGAAGCCGAGCTGGAGCAGAACAAAGAGATCCGTGGTAAGCTGCAGGATGCCAGGGACCTCAGAAAAGAAGCTTCTGATCTGCATATCAAAGTGACTGAAAGCGCTGATCTTGCTCAGAAACACCATGATCTGATGGTGGAATGCTACCGGAAGGCAGACAAGTCACGTGAAGAGGCAGATGCCCGCCACCGCGCATTTGTCGAGGCACAGGAGTCTGCCGATGCAGAACACAAAGCCTTCATCGAGTGCCAGAAAGAGCTCCGGGACTATGATAAGGTCATCAGCGGTGTCCGGACAAAGACCAAGAAGGTCAAGACAGTCAAAGAGAATAAGTCTGTCAGGATGGAAGCAGAGAAGATCTTCAACTCCTTCAAGAGCGGTGAAAAGCTCACAACTGACGATCTCCTTCTCCTTCAGAGATCAAAACTCATTTAATATTTTTTTTCTGAAGCATCCCCCCTAACACCCCTTTGTGACAGGGATGGACAAAACCTGCAAAAATAACCTTATTATCCTTATAGGTTGATCTAATCTGTAATGGAGACGAGAAAGACACTTGTTCTTGCCATCGACCGCGACGATGACATCGGGTACAAAGCTCAGATAGCAAGCCCGATCGTCGGAAGGGAGGCGGCGTTACAGGCAGCAACAAGGCTGGGACTCGTTGATCCTGAAGACTCCGACGTCAATGCGATCTTTTCTGCGGTGAAGACCTATGATGAACTCCTTGAGAGGGGGGAAGACGTCATCATCGCCGTCATCGGAGGAGATCATATGAATATGCTGGAGGGGGATCGCCGGATTGGTGATGCAATCACCCAGATCGTCAAACAGACAGCAGTTAATGCCTGCATTCTCGTCTCGGATGGCGCAGAGGATGACTATGTCCTCCCGATCATCCAGTCACGGATTCCTGTTGAGAGTGTACGGCGTGTCATTGTCACGCAGATGCCCAATCTCGAAGGAACCTATTACATCCTGAAGAAATTCCTTGATGATCCGAAGATCTCCCGGGTCGTCCTGGTTCCAATCGGCCTTGCAATGCTGCTTTACTCCGCTGCATACCTGGTTGGACGGCCCGATATGGCAACCTTCATCGTGGTTGGTGCTGTCGGAACCTATCTCCTGTTCAAGGGCTTTGGTATCGATGAGTTCTTTGGCTATCTTTTTTCGAGCCTTCAGCAGTCATTTCAGAAGGGAAGCTTCAGTTTCGTTGCCTACATATCAGCAGTGCTCATCTCGATCGTCGGCGTGATCATGGGTCTTACAAGCCTCCTCGTCTACTATCCACTCTCAGAGGAGGCAGGGATACTCCTCTTTATAGCCGCGTTCATATTCGGATCGGTCTGGTGGTTTGTCGGGGCAGGACTTGTTGCAATGGGTGGGAAGATCATTGATTGCATCATTAATGACCAGGAAAACCTCGGCAGGGTTGTCATTCTCCCCTTCTTCATCGGTGCAATCGGGACGATCATCTACGGGGCAAGCAGTTACCTCCTCTCAATCAGCAATGTCCCCGACTTCCCGATTGCCGCAGATGCCGGTGTACGTTCGATCATCGCTTTCACTGTAATCGGGCTCATCTGTGCACTCCTTGGCCTCTATATCCAGTCTGCAACGATCAGGTGGGTCAAAGACGGGCGGCGGAGTAGAAAGTGGTAAAGCAAATTATTGCTCTTTTTTTGAAAGAGTATCCGGTCGGATGAATCCGGCCACGATACAACATAGAGAAGCAGGCAGTCGCCTGGGATATGCAGCAGGTATACAAACCTCTTTTGTGATCGAAGGCGAACAATATCCCAATGCCAGTCATCACTATCCAGATGTCGGAAGGAAAGACCCGCGAACAAAAAGAGAGGGTCGCATCAGATGTAACAAAGACCATCGCCGAGACATTCGGCATCGATCCGACAACAGTTATTCTCTTTTTTCAGGAGATGCCACGAGAAAGTATTGCCAAAGGTGGAGAGCTGTTATCACAGCAGTAAAACCATTATTTTTCATCAGGATTTCATCTCTCAGATAACGGGAAGTGTTCCTGATAGACCCTGCGCCGCTCCTCAAGATCGGTATGCAGGTAGACCTCGGTCGTCTTGATGGAGGAGTGGCCGAGATTCTCCTGAACGACCCTGAGGTTCTTTGATCTGCGGTACAGCTCACTGGCATAGCTATGCCGGATTTTGTGTGGAGTGATCCCGGAGGGTGCGTACTTCCGGAAGATATGCTGAACAGTCCTTGAGGAGAGAGGAGCACCTTTCTGTCCAACGAAGAGCGGGCCGGCATCCCTGCCATTGATGAACAACCTGATCTCATGAAGCGTCTCGGGATCAATAAAGACAGTCCTGATCTTCCCCCCCTTCCCACGGATGCGTATTGTTTCCTCATCAAAGTCGATATGATCAATCCTAATCCCGCAGAGCTCAGAGACCCTGACCCCTGTTGAGTAGATCGTCCTGACCAGAAGGCGATCCCTGGCATCCTCAATCTGATCTAAGAGCCCGATGACATCATTATGTTTCAGGTAGAGCAGCTCCCTGTCCTTGATCTTTGGACGATCCACCCCCAGAACCGGATTGCTCTCGATCATATTCTGCCCGACGAGGAATTTGAAGAATGAACTCAGGGTAGAAAGATAACGGTTCATCGTCGTTGCGGAGAGGCCACGCATCGCAGAAGTCTGTGCAAGAAAGTCAGTTATCTCATATCCATCCGTCTCAATGGAGGGATCGTCCTCCCCCACAGCACCGCTGCGATATGCACAAAAATCAAGGAGCACTCGCCGATAGGTATCCAGCGTCTTCTCTGAATAGTTTCGCATGGTCAGGTGGTTAATATACCGTGGAATCCAGAGAGAGAATGTTCGCTGGCGTGGGGCCATACAAAGAGTGGGTCCTTCGTGGATTAAAATATTGCGCAGAATTGTCAGAGGAAGCACAGGTACATGCACGGTGCAGAATCAGGGCCAAAGGAGCCGGTCCATGGAGAAAAGAAAGGCATTCAGATATATAGCATCATATAGTTTATAGGAACGATATTTCGTAGATAGACGAACATCCAGCCCACCAATAACCGGCAGATTGGGCGATCCAAAGACCACCAGGCAGGGAGATCACGCGAGCAGAGATTGAAGCAACACCAAACACAATCAGGAACAATGACCAGAAGACACCAGGATACATGAGTACGACGCCGGATCCAGCCACCCGTCTTCCTACACTCCACTCACACGATACCGGTACGACACCCCCGATAGATCCAATCCCACATCAGCCAGTACGACCACCACCGAGAACCAGCCCAACCATCAGAATGTATCAGCGACTCAAGCGTACGAGAAGAGAGCCTGCAATATCCATATCCAGATCACGATGCCAAGGGGCACCCCTCCGAAAGACAGGGAGGCACCACCCCCATCACCCGGCCATCTGGCGAGCACAGAGTGCCCAGACACCACATCATTGCCAAGGACCATCACCACCAGCATAGAGGACCATCTCTTCAATCTTCAGAAGTCGCCAACGCTGCACCTTCAGCACCAGACCAGGCATCATCCCAGCCAGGGATCGTGACGGAGCAGGAGATATCCCGCGCCACAGTCCACCCCTGCAATTACCGATCGTTCAGAGCGGCACCTCCGGATGAACTCCGATGAAGATCAGCCCAATCCGATTCAGGATATCGACCCGGAAGAGGCAGACCAGCCAACCCCGGGATCCAAAATGACCACCCACATATCGCCATCTGGAGCCATGTTCTCAGGAGAGACCTACCGACAATACCTTTTGCACCGAAAAGTCCACTACATCGACGATAGAACGATCCTTTATATACCCGGCAACCGATCTGATCCACAAGGGATTGGAGGCAGGTACCATGTGCCACCTTGCCACCGGGAGATCAACGAACAGAATCCATCGAAGAGATGAAGAGATGAGTGCGATCATAAAAACCTTAAATAAAGGTTATTTTCGATATCTGATGGCAATATAGGTTTATTTATCCAGCAGTACAATAGGGTTATTTTTGCGCAGAATTGCTATTCTGCGCAATTTGAGATCAGAAAAGGGTCAGAAGAGGCAGTTGCACCAGTTCCGTCGATACCCAAAATCAAAACCCCAGACCAGAAGACCCGACCCGATCATGCAGCGCCTGACCGGCAACAGGATCCAACACACCCTCCAGCCCATGCAGCCCATCATTGCCCATAACCCCAAACGGTTATCCACCATCATGGAAGCCATCAGATCAACACCCCGGACTGACCAAACCCGGCTTGCAAAAAAAGAGATCTCCAAACAAGAGCACCGGCCTGAAGAACAGAATCCCCCGGGCGATCCAGCCAACCTCCGATAGCAGGTTTGAGCGCCCCGAACCACAGGGAGGTATGTGCAATTACCCCACCGGACAACATGAGTCCGGATACCGACAGATACCTCCAATCTATTCGGATGCCATAAAAAAAGGATCCAGGAGGCAAATATTCCAATCAAATCATCGCCCACTCACAAGGAGTTTCATTTTGCCAAGAATGATGTAAGAATGATGTGAAGGGCGGGGAAAAACCCACCCTGATGTCGCCCACACCCCTCTGAGGCCTACCCTATAGATATTGAACCCCCATTGTTTTCGTTCTGCGATACAAGGAAAACCAGATACTCTCTGGTTGCAGATTGGGGATTTTTATTCCGACACAAAATGGGGAATTTTATCCCGACGGATTTGGGTATTTTTACCCCGATGAAACCGGGGAAAAGGGAAACCGACATTGACGATGGGCAGTTATTGGATGCGACCCGCACAAAATATCGAATAGCGGTTGTTACGATTCCTTATTCCCCCGATTACATCCGATACGCTCTCCCCCCGGACCCTCCAGCACAAAGACCATGCTGCCCCCCTTAGATAATCAGGTTTGGTTGCCCTCACCATCATCACAAAGCTCGTTGGTCAAACCAGCCCCAGAAGAAGAGAACAATGATGAGCATGAGAGGCACGCCATCCAGGTATTGAGGCATAGCCAGAGGGAGCAACCTGACGCATCCAGAGGTCCGGTAAGCCCCGCTCGATCACGATCTAACAGGCAGGAAGCCCACGACTTCAGTCGTGGGATGAATGCCGACATAGATGTATTTAAATATAGTTGTGGGATATGTATATTTAATGCTTCTGACGATGAAGGTGAAGCTCCATCCAACCGAGGATCAGCACCAGAAACTGCTCCGTACAATGGAGCATTTCAACGAAGCATGTAACTATATTTCAGAATTTGCCTGGAGAAACAAGGTTTTTAACAAAGTCGAACTTCAAAAGAACCTGTACTATGAAATTCGCGGTACATTCTCCCTGTCATCTCAAATGGTAATTCGTGCGATTGGCAAAGTATCCGAAAGTTACCTTGCGGATCGATCCGGCTACCATGAGTTCAGGCCTCATGGAGCAATCATCTATGATCAACGTCTCCTGACGATAAAGACTCCTGATACCTGTTCTATCCTGACACTTGACGGAAGAGAGATGGTATCGATGTCATACGGCAGATACCAGCCTCTCGATCTCAAACGGGTAAAGGGTCAGGCTGATCTCGCCCTCATCAAGAACCAGTTCTATCTCCTGATCGTGGTGGACGTACCTGAAGAACCACAGATTGAGCCTGAGGAGATCATCGGAGTCGATCTCGGTATCGCCAATATCGCAACAACATCGACAGGTGAAACCTTCTCCGGGCAGAAATGTACTGAATCCAGAAAGAGATACACCCGTATTAAAGCGGATCTTCAATCCGTTGGTACATGGGACGCAAAAAAACATCTCAAAAAACTCAGTGGAAAAGAACGCCGATTCAAGAATGATACAAACCACTGTATCAGCAAACAGATCGTCGCTGAAGCCAAAGGCACACAATCCGGTATCGCGTTGGAAGATCTGACAGGTATCCGTGATCGGACACCCGGTTATAAGGCATTAGCAGCGGCAATCGGTAAATGGGCGTTTTATGAGATAGCAATGTACATCCGATATAAAGCACATATGGCTGGTCTCCCGGTCTACCTCGTTGATCCCCACTATACATCCCAAGAATGTTCCCATTGTGGATATACGAGCAGGGAAAATCGGAAAACCCAGTCTGACTTCTTCTGTATCAAATGTGGATATACGGATAATGCGGATATCAATGCCGCAAAAAACATTGCATCAAGGGCTGATGTCAACCAGCCTATCGCACTCCGTCCTGAACCAAAGCGCTCAGGAAGATGGAAGGGCAAGCCCACGGCTTTAGCCGTGGGTAGTTGACAAAAGACACCATCAGCAGACAGCCCCCACTCTGACTCGTATCGTCAGAGACAGGCGCTTCAGCATCTATGACAACCAGAAAGGACCGACCGATATCGCAGATTATCAGCACCAGCGGTGATCCAAGCCACGCGATCAGAGCCATTTTTAAAACTGGCGATCATACCCGGGAGAGAAACCACCACCTATAAACCATATGATGCTATATGTTACATAGGAGAAGTGAGCACCCTGCCATATACGAAAAACCGGATGTACAAAAGGCAGAAACTGCATCAGGAGAACAGACAACCTTCATGCGGGAAGAAGACAAACGAGGTAACGAAATGAGCTATGCAGAGGGAGGGAGTGATCCCGGCGGCGATGATCGGAGCGAGGAGATCTCAAAATACCGGAAGTTCCGCAAGGTTGATGGCGCAACATACCGGAAGGTCAACCAGTTTCTGAGAAAGCACACCTACATCACCGCACGTGAATGGGCAATCGCACGCCTCTGCTCGGACTTCAAGACGACGGCGGGGGCAGAGATGACCTTTATCGGTGAAAACCTCCCACAGCTCGTTCCATTCATGCAGGAACCCTACTCACCGCAGGCAGTCAACCAGGCACGCACAGCCTTCAAGCGGAAAGTCCGAAAGTCGGGAGCCACGTTCTTTTATGGAGCAATGTGTGGCTTCTTCACGCTTGACGAACTCGATGATATCCTCTTTGAGTCAAGTGAAATAGCCCGCTTTCTTCTGGAGGTCGAAGGCACCTCAATCGAGATTGATGACGAGATCGAAATTGAGGATCGAATCACCGAGATCATGCGGCGACTTGGCGACTCTGCAAATGTCCTTCTGAGAGAGCGGGCAGAGCGGCCTGCGCCAGACAATCAGGTATCACCCACCACAATGGAGCCGGAAGATGGAGAATAAAAAGATGGCAAAGGAGCTCTTTGGCACCAATGGTGTCCGGGGCGTTATCGGAACTGAAATGAACCCCGAACTTGTTATGAGAATCGGATCTGCACTCGGGACAATGATCAAAGGCAGAATCGCCGTGGGGCGGGACACGCGAACATCCGGTGAGGCGCTCGCTTCAGCGATGCGAGCAGGCCTCTTGTCCACCGGATGTGATGTCGTCGATGTTGGTATACTCCCCACACCCGCACTTCAGTACCTCGTCAGAGAGCATTATGACGGAGGGGCAATGATCACCGCCTCGCATAACCCCCCTGAATATAATGGTGTAAAAGTGATCGAGGGGGATGGAACAGAGATGGGTGATGATCGGACCATCCAGCTTGAAGCACTCATCAAATCACGGGACGTCACGGTGGCTGACTGGAGAGCCGTCGGGAGACTGACCGATGAAAGCCAGAGGGTAGAGGAGTATATCTCCTCAATCGTGACACAGTTCCCGGAGAAGATATGTCAGGGGATGACCGTTGTTGTTGATCCGGGTTCAGGACCCGCTGCAACGACAACCCCGGAAATATTGAGGAGGATGGGTGCAGCCATTCATACCATCAACGCCAGGTTCGATGGCACATTCCCAGGACGCCTCCCTGAACCCACACCTGAAGGTTTGGCACCACTCTCAGAGATGGTGCGTGCAACCGGAGCAGCATTTGGTGTAGCCCATGACGGGGATGCCGACAGGGCAGTCTTTGTCGATGAGAAGGGAGTCTTTGTCGATGAGAACGTTACGTTTGCCCTGCTTGCTGAGGCAGCCTGTAAAGAAAAGACCGGACTTGTCATCACTCCCGTCAGCACCTCAGATCTGATAGCTGACGTCGCCTCCGCATGTGGATGCAGAACCATCACAACACCGGTCGGCAGCATATATGTCGCCAGAACAATGCGGAAGTATATCGAAGAAGGACATACAGTTGCATTCGGGGGAGAAGGGAATGGCGGCCTCATCTTCCCAAATCACCAGTTCTGCCGTGATGGGGGAATGACAGCCGCTGCGATGGCTGCCCTGATCGCCGGGACTGCAGAGCCCATATCCGGCCTTGCAGGGAGGCTCCCGTCATACACCATGCTGAAGGAGAAGATACATACGCGTGACCCCAAACGACTCATCAGCAAAATGAAAGAGTGTGCCGATGGAATCTCTCTTGATGAGACGGACGGTATTCGTATCCGGTGGAAAGATGCATGGGCACTCCTTCGCCCCTCCGGAACAGAACCTTTTGTGAGGCTCTATGTCGAATCCAGGGATCCGATAAAGGCTGAAGAGAAGAAAAAAACCATCCTTGACCAAATCAATCATTGATAGAACCCAAAATTAAAAGAAACGAATTGAAGTTATATGGTCGGGCAGAACTAAATAAATATATTTAATAATGATGACATTTACATAATTACTCGTTAGTTAAATGTTTACCAATGAAGAAATCCCGGCCAATTCTTCGGAAGTTTTTTATTCCTTAATTGAGGCCGACGATATAGATGGTATCTCAGCTTTTCTCAAGGAAATAAAAGCAATATCCGTCAAGCGTGAGCGGAGCGAGGTAATAGAGAAAGTTATTGATACCCTTCTTAAGGCAGCTTTTGAAAGAAAGAAACCAGAATATATAGATTTTGGAATAGACGGAAAAGTAAAAAATCCTGGTGAGATCGCACTTCTTTGTGTAGAGGAGTACCTCAGCTCCAATGACAACCAGTGGCTCAGGCGTTCAGATCGGCTTTTGGATCTCATCGAACGCAAGAGCCAGAGATCCAATTATGTTGCTTCCATTGGTGAACGGTTCATTGAAGAGGGGAAGAGACGGGACGATCCATCCCTTATCAGGACGGGTATTACATACATTCGTGATATTGACTTTAAGAAAAACCGTTCCGAGGCGATCAAGAAGATTATCCCAGGTCTTACACAATATGCAGCAGCCACCCAGGATCGCGATCTCCTTATACTATGCTCAGATATTATCCAGGAAATTCGCGAGATGAGCACACAATCCACTTTAAATCTTCAAATTATTGATGCATTCGCAGCAATTGGCATCTCAAACAACGATATGGGTATCCTTGATGAGGCATTTCATCGGGCCACAGAAATTCCACAGAAAGGTCTTGGAGAAGAGGCCTTTAAAACAATTTTTCACCGTATCGCAGCAATGGAAGGAGCCGAATACCTCGTTGACATTAACGGGTTTATTCACAACACTTTTGAAGAGATACCCCCGGAAAGCAGAGTCGAATACATATCAGCCTTCACTACAGTTCTTATTGCAAAAAAGAGAAGGAATGAGAGTCTTAAAGCTGATCTGGAAAAACTCTTCGGGATAGCGCCAGAGTACTATCAGGAGATAATTACAGGTATACTCAGGGAAATAGAAGACGATCCTGCCGGATATATCCTTGATACACTCCTTTCTGAGATGAAAAAGGACATAACCCCCTATGGAGACGGGCATTTGAGAAGGCTCATTCAGGTTGCCGTCGCTAAGGAGGAGTATCCGCCCCGAAATGATCAGCTGCTGCAAATCTACCATATTATTGCAGATAAACCATGTATCCATACAAACACGCGCATAATTTTTCAGCTCATCGAAAAGTTATCTTCTGCCGGGTACATACATGAGGCGTATCTTCTCTTTGCCCGAATCATTGCCGGGGGAGAGGCATTGATCGGGAAAGGGATGCAGACAGCAACAATTCTGCTCAAACGATCGATTCAGGATGGTAATCTTGCAGATGCAGAACAAAACCTGTTTCCACTCTTCTCCGGCCAGCAGGATCTCCTGGATGATCTGATCGTCACATCACAGGAGGCATATCTCAGCGAGGATGGAATAGATTCATTCAAAAAAGGAAGGGAGACGCTTCTCCACCTCTCCTCCTTTCATTCATCACCGGATGATGCCGTCATCCACATCCTTGGTTCCCTGATTGACAGTGATATTGTCATACACCAGCATACTTCCTCACTGCTTGACCTGGTTCAGCAGATACACCATCCAATGAAGCAGGACCAGTCGATTGCCCAGATTATTATCGAAATTGCACGGGAAGGGGTCAATGAGGCAAACCGGGATATTATCCAGCATGCTGTTGCTATCGGGTGCATGATTGCCGATGAGAAGACCCGATCTGATGCAATTGTCCAGATAATATACGAGATAGCCTCGCTTGCAATTGTGCAGGGGGATCTCAATCTTCTGGTTCGTGTAAATACATGGTGGAAAGATCTTCTTACCGGAGAATTTCAATCAGTTGCCATTGACACAATCATCGAAGGGATGATACAGTTTGCCAGAGAGATGTCATCCACTGATGCGCTGACCAAAGCACATGAGATGATACAAACAGTACATGACACCAAAAAAAGGAGAGAACAGCTGGAGTCATGCATCAGCACCTATATAACCATAGGGTGTAAGCGCCTCGAACAGCCGGTGATCATGAGATCGGTTGAATCCCTTGAATGGGCAATAGAACCCTTCCTTACCGCATTATCAATTCTGAGGAATGAGATCAGCTCACCGGATCGGCACAGAACCATCACAAATGGTATTGATACAATCATGGATTACAGCCAGAAGACTGATCCGGTCCCATATATCATCCCTATATCGATGTTAATCCTTGAAGTCGATGATGCAATCAACAGAAGGGCAATTATCCTTCGCTGCTCCACAAGGATTCGCCCTCTTCTCAATCAGATTGATATGAATATGAGCAGTCCTTATGAAACCATAGCAACCATCATCCAGTCATTCTCAATAACAGCACAGTCAACCACGACCCTTGCACTCATCAGGCAGATAGTAACTGCAATTGAGGATCCATTCATCAGGAGTATAAAACTCTGTGATAGTGCACGCGCCCACCTTGACATCGGAGAACTCAATACAGCCGGTGAGATACTCCTTCAGATCCGGTATGGCGTTGATGATCTTAATCCCGAAGAGGCGCATGAGATCCTAACAAGAACAGCGGTTCTTCTGACAGAGATGAACTCACTTTCTTCCAGAGAGTGTATCGTAGAGGCACTGCACCGTATACAAAAAATTTCACCAGAGACGAAGGATCATGCACGACGCCAGCTCGCAACGGCCATCGTCGCATATACGGAGATGTTCGGGGAGGCAAGCGATCTCCCGGATCCCGAGAAACTCCTTCAGGATATAACAGATCCAATTGAATTTGTCTATGCAACAATTCCTGTGCTTAAAATAATTTCGAGCCTTTCAAAGAAGAGGGAGCTTATTAAAAAAGCATATGAGAAGATGAATGCGATTCCCATTCATTACGATCGGGCCACCTTACTCATTGACTTTGCCTTCTCTTCTGAGATTCAGATGCCATGGGAGGATAAGGAGGCCTGTATCCGATCAGCAATCCAGTCAAGTGAAAGTATTAAGGTTCCTTTCATTATTGCAACAATAAAAAAGCGCATTATCACACATCTTGTTAATGAATATAGTACCAGTCAGGAGAATCACATTGGCGAACTGATCATTGAACTGCTTGAGAGCATATCTGATGAGACGGTCAGGATGAGCATTGCCGAAGACCTGGGACTGATGGTTATGCTTGGATCAACAGATCTTAAGACAGACATACCACGGATTCTCCTTGAACAACATCTGAATGAAGGGGGGCGGATAGCAGATGTTGCTCTCATCGAACGAAAAATCCAGAAGATCCATGACAGGGGTGTTCGGGCGCAGTATTATCTTGGAATAGCCATGCTTATCCAGCGCCGTTCACAGAGCAGAAGGGTGGAGCAGCTGATTCAACAGGCAATACGGGAGGCGAGCATCATTCGCCCTCTCCCCCGCCGTGCATTTATTCTCTGTGATCTTGCCCTTGTTTCATTTGTCAATGGAGAGTACGAGCATGGAGGCAACCTCTTTGATATGGCAATGGCCACAGCAACAAATATTATTACCCCGGAAGTTCGTGATGAGGTAATCAGCGAACTATATGTGGCGATGCAGCTGATCCAGGAGATGGATGACGAGGGAATATCAAATCCCGGATACAGAATTGAATAAGACAGGATAGATCGGCCAGAAACACGGCAAAGAGCACCACCATACTATGGTATGATCATGAAGACGATTGAAGTCATTATCTCAGGAAAAGTACAGAGAGTCGGATTTCGTGCCTGTGCCAGACATATCGCGACCAATCTTGGTGTTGCAGGGGAGGTTGAAAACCTGACCGATGGGAGGGTTCGCATACTTGCAACAGGCGATGGTGTCATCCTTGAAAAGTTTGTATCGATGCTGTATGGATGTCCACGGGCCATAATCAGGGATATAGAAGTATACCACTATATTGACACCCCGTTTACCGACTTCTCGATAAAAAAAGCAAATTACGGGTAATACATCGTAAACTCTCCACCATGAAGAGACTGGAGATATGAATAAACATTCTCATCGATCATCTTCTGGTTGATTGTGGAATAAAGCCTCTCCAGAAGGAGTGAGATGAGATCATCCCCGAGTACACACCGGGTCTGGCTTAATTCAAATTTTCCTGAGACTTTTGCGTTCTGCGCAATATCCAGAACGACAGAGTCAACCATAGATTGCTTCAGTGGATCGATGATATCATAAATAAAGCCTCCTCCCCCCTGATGCAGAAGGCCATGATCAGGATCCAGATGGGCACCAATAACAGCTACACAGGCATTTCCAAAGAGCAGGGCATAGCCAAAGGAGAGCATCGCGTTTATCGGATCAAAGTGGGGGCGATGCGTTCTTCTCCGAAACTCCAGTTCCGGAGGAACCAGCCTTGAGAGGATCTCGTAATACATCGTCGTCGACAAAGAATGAATCCGACGAATCTCTTCGATCCTGACGAGGAATTCCACCTCATGTAGCGCCTGATGAAGGAAATCCTGTTCTCCACGATAGAAGAGACCTGTCTCGTGTCTGGAATCAAGTTCTTCCAGCCAGAGAAGCCGTGAGCGCATCGAGGATGCTGCAAACTCAACCACATACCGATGAGAGGGAACTGAGGTCTGAAGACAGGATATATCCTCATTCCCAATTCCTCCAAATGGCCTGAGAGTACCCAGAGGGGTGCCATGTGCATCAAAGAACGATAACCATGATCCCTTTTCAAGGAGGCGGTTGATCGTTGCCGTCTGGATTGTGTGCCCTCCCACAAGCAGGAGGTGCTTTATGTCATCCAAAGGATAACTCGACTGAAACGAGCGTTTCTGAACATATAACAGCCCTGGAGTTGACTTGATATGTGCCCCATACCCCCATATAGCATGCCATGGAACCTTCTTCTGAACCAAAACCAAACCTCAACAACAGAATTACTGTATATTATACCGTGTTCTGGAGATTAAACTTTGGAAAAGTACTCCGATGCGATTCCATCAGAGTGTCGGAAGGAGTGATCGGCATCCCGGGCAGAACCATTTTTGCTTGCGATCCAGTTCACCCATGGTACCTGGCTGGAACATGATGCATTCGGGTATGGAACAATGAGTCAGACCAAACAGATGGCCGATCTCATGCAGGCCTTCTTTTGCGATCCTCTCGATGAGCAGGCCGGTATCTTCATCACGACCATAGTATTCATTCTCAAGGCGGGCAGTCGATACAACAGCCGATCCGGTGGATGAGCGTGCCAGACCAAAGACAAAGTCCGAGGATTCGGTGTAGATATCATCCGGTATCACCAGAAGAAACGGGGTATCGATGGCATGCATACGTTTGAAGAGACTGATCCTGTCAAGTATACGACTAGCATCATATTGCCTTCGAATTCGGTGATACCCATCAAGGGGAAAGTGATCGCCAGGAATAAGGTCAGCAGGACAACCGATCAGACCCGAGATAATCCGGTGTACCGGAGTCTGAATACCATCCGGTGATCGAAAGTCCCAATAAACCAGTATTCCCATACCTGTAGATTGGAAATGCGTGGGTATAAACATATTGAGCAATGTATCGGGCTCTATATTGGAAAGAGATACAAAAACATCGTAGAAGTCGGATCGGGGGATAATATAACCTCCGCAAGCATCATCAGAGATATGGGAGGATCAATCCTCTGTATTGATATCAAACCAATATCCAGCAGAAATGGACTGGATGTGGCTATCGATGATATTCATAGCCCTGACCTGCATCTCTATCAGGAGGCCGACTGCATCTATGCAGTCAGGCCGGGAATTGAGATGATGCCCGACCTCATCAGGATTGCCACAACAGTTGGAGCAGATCTTCTCGTCTATCACCTTGGGTGCGAGATATATGCAGATGGTGGTGAGATCATCAACTGTGGCGTCATACTCCGCCGGTATGTCAGGTCTCAGAAGGAGAAGAGGGTGGACTGAGAAGGCTGTTTCTTCTCAGGAGCGCTCTTCTCTGAAGATGGCGTCTTCTCCAGGGTTTTTTGCTCCTCTTTTCCCCTCTGAGCCACCTTCTTTCGTTTCGCTTCGTCTTTCGCCTCTTTTTCCATCTCTTTTATGATCTTCCCCGCACGCACCTTGTCGTGAATAAGGAGACCGAGCTGGTCAGTATCAAGATTGAGAAGACGGACTACCTGTGTCGGATTATAATCGGCAATCCTTGAAATAAATGTCAGATATTCTTCAGAGATGGTCCTCTGTGGTATCTGAAATGCCTCTGAGAGGCGATTCTCAAGAGAGAGGCGCACCTGTTTCTGTCTGCGCGCCTGCCCCATCCTCTGCCACCGGCCGGGAGGGGCAAGCCGGGGCCGAAGCCCGCTTCCATGTGAGATTGTGGATGATCCGATCAGCATAATCGCAGACGCATACCTCCAGAGGGTATAGTACTGGCGTCTGAATGTCCGGCCAATATAGAGATCGGCACGAGAAAGTATGGAAAGTCCGGACGCCCGCCTCCATCCCTCCCGGTGCTGGGCGACAGCACCCTCAAGCCACTGAATAACAGCATCAGGCGTATCCTCAACCTCATACGAGAGACGAATGAGTGTATCATCCGGGCTCCCTGAGATGGTCTTTGCAATGAGATCAAAGATCGTGGAGCGGGAATCTTTCTGATGGGCATGAAGATCGGCAGGGGTTATTCGATCTCTGCCAACCGACGTTCCAAAGAGCATATTCAGGGCTGATCGAATATCCCCCCGGGCATCCTCGGCGATCATCCGAATCGCTTCCTCATCACAGTGCAGACCCTCTGACGCGCAGATCCCTCTGAGATACGGGGCAAGTGACCGGGCAGGGACGGCCCGGAACTGTATCTGTTCACAGAGCTTCCGGACCTCGGGTGCGACCCCATATGCATCATTTGCGATCAGAATAATCGGCTGGCGTGAATGCCGGATGATATCTGCTATCGCCTTTGCCCCCCCGCGGTCGGCATTACCCTCAAGATTATCGGCTTCATCAAGGAGGATCAGCCGCCGCCTGGCACCAGAGAGGCTGGCAGTCACACTTGAGCTCCCCGCTATCCGCTCAATTGCACCTTTTGTCCGCTGATCACTCGCATTCAGTTCAATAATCTCCCATCCGAGATCCCGGGCCAGAGCATACGCAGTCGATGTCTTCCCGATACCGGGCTTGCCATAGAGAAGAACAGGCTTGTGCTCCGATGTCCAGTCCTTCGCCCAGTCAAGGAGTTGATGAACTGCGGATCTGTTGCCGACAATATCCGCAAGTTCCTTCGGCCTGTACTTCTCTGCCCAGTCCATAATCATGATCTATTGAGGGTCTGATAAAAAATAGCTTCTGAGATTATCAGAATAATAAGAACAAATACATTATCTCAGATGAAGCAGAAACCATAGTCACTAATCAGATATTGGTGTTTATTGTGGCAAAGAACTGCTCCACTCAATCAGTAGCAACAGCGGTAAGAGAATACGAAGGTGTGACACGAAAGCATGCTATCGGTGAGATTATTCGCTCATTACGACTCGACAGACCTGATGTGGTCGCATCTTTTGGGGAGGATGCGGCGGTTATCCGTCAGGGAGAAAACGGCCTTCTTCTCGCAGCAGACGGAATATGGAATAAATTAATGGAGGCAGACCCATACTGGGCCGGGTTCTGCGCTGTTCTGGTGAATATCCATGATATTGCAGCTATGGGGGGTGAGCCCCTGGCAATGGTCGATATCCTCTCCTTCACCGACGATCAGCTGATGGCTGAGGTGACACGTGGTATGGCCGATGCAGCTGTACGATTCAATGTACCGATCGTTGGTGGGCATCTTCACCCAAATACACCCTATAATGTCATCGATATTGCGATCCTCGGAACCGCCCGGATAGATGAGATTATCTACAGTGACAAGGCGCAGACAGGTGATGCAATCATCGCGGCAATAGACATAAAAGGCCGTGTTCACCCCTCATGTGCAATGAACTGGGATTCAGTGACGATGAAAGACGGAGAGACGCTCAGATCACAGATTCGTGTCATGAAAGGTCTTGGAGAAGATAATCTCGTCACCGCTGCCAAGGACATCTCCAATCCCGGTGTGATCGGAACGCTTGGGATGCTCCTTGAGATGAGTGAAAAGGGAGCCCTTGTGGATCTCCATGCAATACCGATGCCAGACCTGCATGAGCATGGCATCACCTTTGAGCACTGGGTCAGAATGTATCCAGGCATGGGCTTTATTCTCACCGCGAGCCAGGAGCATGTCGATGAGGTCTGCAGACGATTCAGGGTGGCTGGTATGGCTGCACAGGTGATAGGAACGGTGACCGATGGAAGGGAGCTGACCCTGACGTACCAGGGAGAGAAGACCAGCGTCTTTGACTTTTCGGTGGATGGAATCATCGGCATCTTCGATGGGTGCAGACAGAGATGATTCGGATCGGTATCGGACTGGCCAGGCCCAATGATCATCTGGTTCACGCCGTCAGGGAGGTGGCAAACGAGGGCATCACCCCCATACTATTTGCTCCCAGATCAATCCCTGAGATTTCAGGCATAGCATGCAGGGTCTCAGACAATCCTGAACGTGATCTTGTGGATGCCCTGATGGGTGGTCAGATCGATGCTGCTGTCAGAGGAACACTGCCAGCACATTCCACACTCAGGTATCTCAGGGAGGCTGCCGGAGTTGATCACCTCCAGCGTGTTGCTCTCCTTGAGACAGGTGACGGACGGCAGTTTCTGCTTGCACCAGTCGGTATCGACGAGGGATCCACCATCAAATCCAGGATAGAGCTGATTCAGAAGGCCATAAAACTGGCAGAGCAGACTGGACGGAACAAAAAAGTCGCCATCCTCTCCGGAGGAAGACTTGAGGATATCGGCCGCAATCCGGATGTGGACAGGAGCCTGGCTGACGCTGAACTCATTGCACGGTGTAGCGGAGGAGATCATTGTGAAATACTGATCGAAGAGGTCGTCGGAGAATATGGTATTGTCATCGCTCCGGATGGTATATCCGGCAACCTGATCTTTCGTACCCTCGTCCTCCTGGGATCGGGCACCGGACATGGCGCACCTGTCGTAAATATCGATGTACCATTCGTGGATACTTCGCGCGCAACAGAGGGTTTTGGAAATGCAATCAGGCTTGCCAAAGACCTCATCCGAAAAAAATAGCTTTAATTATGGATTTTTTTGCTTTTTAAGGCGTTTTTAAGGATTTTTATATTTTTTATATTCTTTATCCCGAATAACCTTACAATGCAGAGGAACCGGGGATTGGAAGTTAAAAAGTCGCTAAAATTCCGAAAGATATAAATATTTAACAATATACTCTTTCAATGGTGGAATTTACATGGCAGACCTACCAATCGCAGCCGTAGTAAGGATTGCAAAGAAAAATGGTGCAGAACGCGTCGGAAGCGATGCAGCTGATGCACTTGTCGAGAAGGCTGAAGCCTATATTGCTGAACTGACGAAGAAGGCAAACCAGTATGCCCTTCACGCAGGAAGAAAGACGATTAAAGAGGAAGATATCGAACTCGCAGCAAAGAGCGAGGCATAAATCTCCCCTCTTTTAAAAAAAGTTAAAACGTTCCCTTTGTACTTGGGATCTCCGAATCGCTGCCACTCTTTTCAAGTGCCCGTTGAAGGGTAATACCGAATGCCTTGAAGATCGACTCGCATATATGGTGGTCAGATCGTCCGGTAAAGCAGATATGTGCTGTTATACCTGCCTTGTGGACAAGTGATGAGAAGAAGTGCTCAAAGAGATCATTTGGGATTCCACCCGTCTCGATTCCACGAAAATGGCCCTCAAAGACGAGATATCCTCGCCCGCCACAGTCGAGAATGACGGTTGCACGGGCTTCATCCATGGGAATTGCCGCATCAGCAAACCGGCCAATTCCTCTTCCATCACCTATCGCCTCACGTATTGCCATTCCAAGGACAATTCCGATATCCTCAACCGTATGATGGGGATCGATATGGAGATCCCCGGCAGCTGCAACTGAGAGGCCAAACCGGCCGTGGCGGCCGAATGACTCAAGCATATGATCGAGGAATGGAAGTCCGGTCTTAACTGATAGCTCCCCGCCATCGGGATCAAAGCTGACAGAGATGCGGGTCTCCTTCGTACTACGACTGATATCTGCTCTTCTCATTGTATCTCCTTCAGAATGTCAGGGAGTGAGATCAACCCCTTATATAATGCTGATCCAAGAACCGCCCCTTCTGCACGAAGTTCAAGAAGGGTTCGAAGATCAGATAGTGTTGAGACGCCTCCAGAGACCACCACGGGGATCTTCACCGATCCGATCACCCTCTCAATCGGCTCACGTACAATCCCACTACAGAGCCCTTCTACATCGACGTTGGTAAAGAGGAGAGATCCTGCACCCTCCTCCTCGAAACGTGCAGCCCAGATAGAGACATCACCGGCAGTTCTCTCCCAACCGTGTATCGCAATCTCGCCTCCCCGGGCATCAACTCCGGCCATAATCCGATCGGACCCGAACTCCTCTGAAAGCCTCCTGATAATACCTGGATCTTCGGTTGCGGCTGTGCCGATGATGACCCTGTCAACACCAATATTCAGCCATCCGGCTGCATCAGATTCGGACCGGATCCCACCGCCCAGTTGCGTAAACACATCTGTCGATCTGAGGAGATCATGAATCACATCGGCATTGGCATGAGCATTGCCAAAGGCCCCATCAAGATTGACGATATGAAGAGCGGTTGCTCCCTGATCAATCCATCGGATCGCTGATGCAAGCGGGCTACCGTACGCCTTCTCGGTCTCGCGCTTTCCACCAACAAGCTGGACGCACCGCCCCTCCAGAATATCGACCGCTGGAAATATTTTCATAGGCATCACGGAATCATACGCTGGACATCCATGACAAGGATATCCTTTGCACCAGCGCGCTTAACGAGATTGATCAACTGATAAATCCGTTCCTCCGCAACGACCGCATGAACTGCAACAAGATTTTCATCTGAAGCTACTTCCATCACCGTCGGGCCGGAGAGGCCGGGAAGGATCGACCGGATCTCATCGAGTTGATCGCGCCGGATATTCATCATCAGGTAACACTGGCCTTTTGCTGATAACACACTCTCAAGAGCCAGGGATATCTCATCGATCTTCTCTGCATGATCAACAAGCGACCTTCTGTTTGCAATAAGCCACGTTGAACTGTGAAAGACATCCTGAAGGATTCGCAGGTGATTCGTCTTCAGAGTCGTCCCGGAACTTGTCAGGTCAACGATGGCATCAGCAATTCCAAGGTGGGGTGCCGCCTCACATGCCCCTGACACGGAAACAATGCTGACATCAACATCATGCTCTCTAAAGAACGAGCGTGTTATGCCAGGGAATTCAGTGGCGATCTTTCTGCCCCTGAGATCCTGAAGCGTCGCATACTCTGACTCGTCCGGAACAGCAATGACGAGCCGGGCTTTTCCCATCCTGAGATCCAGAAGTTCGACAACATCCGATCCGCGTTCAGCAACCATGTCAAGCCCGGTGATCCCGATGTCAGCGACACCCTGGGCAACATATTCAGGGATGTCTATTGGCCGGACATAGAGTATCTCTATATGCGGGTCCACCGTCTTTGCTATCAGCTGCCTGTCGCCGCCACTATGAATGTGCAGACCGCTTTTTTCGATAATGTCGGCGATCGGATCTGCGATCCTCCCTTTATTCGGGATAGCAAGCCTGATCAGATCAGAAGGTTTTGAGCTCACCTTTGATTACCCTCTCAGTGATATTTGTGATATTCGAAAGTCTGTCATTGACGATCTCCTCAACATCACCACAGACCGATTTGAAATCCACGCCCCTCTCCGGGATGATCTGGACGCTGGCGACAAGGGGATGGTCGATCGGTTTTCCGATCTGGGAGAGGAGTCGGACATACATCTCGGTGATCCCATCGACCTTCATGCAGGCTTCCTGTGCAATCTCGGTCGAGAGGAGGTTGTAGATCTTGCCAATATGGTTGATTGGGTTCTTCCCGCTTGCGGCTTCCATGCTCATCGGCCTGTTGGGTGTGATGAGTCCGTTCACCCGGTTGCCACGGCCGACGGAACCGTCATCCCCCATCTCTGCCGAGGTTCCATTCACGGTCAGGAAGATACTGTTACTGGCAATGTCATCGGCTGTGTTCACCGCGACCTCGACCTGACGGCTGGTATATTTCCGGGCGACTGACCGGAGTTCCTCAGACATGACAGCAGTCATGTTAACATAATCATCAATCGATGAGCAGTACCGGTCAACCATTGCAGAGGCGATGGTGAAGGTCATCTGATCACCATTCCTGAGACCCATGATCTTAATGTCATAGCCGATCATCGGATGTTTTGGACGAAGCGTCTCTGCAATCTCCTTATCCATTGCAAGGATTATCTGTTCGACCTCGGAGAATGGAGCATGCCCCACACCAAATGATGTGTCATTGGCTCGCGGAACAAAATTCTGGCCGCAGGTTTTGAAGACATCGCAGAGGTCAGTTGATCCATCTCCCATTCTGCAGTCAACGATGACATCCCGCTCCATGTTCAGGGTTGGCAGGGTCTCTGCGAGATACCGCCGTGCGGCCTCGACCGAGACCGCATCGGTTGGGATGACATGCCCCTCGAAGTGCTTCGTTGCCCTGCCGGTCAGGAGGAGATATATCGGACGGACGATCGTCCCCCCGCCAAATGATGGTATCGAGGCACCAGCAACAACCTCACCCTGATCGGTGTTGTGGTGAAGCACTGCATCACAATATGTCTCATACTCACAGCAGAGTGCACGGCTGACAGCTTCGGCAACACCATCTGCAATACTGTCCGGATGCCCGATGCATTTCCGTTCGACAAGCTCAATCTGCTGTTCTTCAATTGGTGTCTGTGTAAGTTGTACGACGTTGATGTTTCGTTTCATAAAATGCCTCTGTCAGGATACATTACGTACATAAAAAATGACCGGATTTGATATAACACTGTTCATCGCTTTAATGAGACCTCGGACCGCAGAGTCAGTCTGCAGACCCCGTCACGAAAGACCCGGACAAGGCCACCACTCTCAGATACCGTAATACCAACACAGGGAACATCCCGTGTTATGGCAGCAGTCGCCATATGACGGCCACCGAGGCCTGACGGAAGGATAACACCCCGTGCGTCCGCATCGATATACCGGCCAGCAGCGACGATATACCCTTCTTTCGTGATAATAAAGACACCATCAAGCTGGGCAAACTCCTTCACGCTCTCCCAGTTCTCCCGATTCCTCACATCACAGACAGAGAGGGGATGGCCTGCATACGGGTTCAATATCGCCTGATGTGATCGTGAGAGCAGGGATGAGCCATCACCAATGATGAAAGCAGTTCCGATATTTCTCCCTTCCCTCCCTTCATGAGCAATCTCAAGGGCGAGGGAGAGAGCTGAGTGAAGTATCTCAGGTGCGACAATATCACGATAGCTGGCGAGATCGAGGTAGTCCTTCCCTTCTCCCACATCATAAATGAGAATTGCAAACGGGAATACACCAATAATCTTGCCGGATGAGACCTCGGTTCTGAGATGGTACTGGATAACGGCATCAAGAACATGCTGTTCACAGAAGAGAAGAAGTTCCTGCATGTTCCGCTTAATCATCAGATCAGGCTGATATTCCCTGACCCAGACAACAGGAACATCAGCCTCAACCGGGACAGGGTCGAGAAAAGAGAGGATGGCGATAGCATCCACAGACTCGGCCAGCTCCACGGCCGCTGCCATCAGGACTTCATCTTTTCGGGTACTCATAGCAGATCAGAGATACATCCTGGAAGTTCAGAGGGGCGATGAGCCACAGGTATTCCCATTGATTCCAGCCTCCTGATCTTCGAGGCAGCATCCCCTTCACCCCCTTCAATGATTGCACCTGCATGGCCCATCCGTTTCTCCTTCGGTGCGGAAACACCTGCAATATATGCGACAAGAGGGAGGCCAAGCGAGAGTGCGGCTTCTGCACCCTCTATCTCAAGTGCACCGCCTACCTCCCCGATGAGAATGGCTGCTTTCGTCTCAGGATCAGCACTGAAGCGCTCTATACAATCGACGAAGGTCTCCCCGATGACGGGATCACCACCAATCCCGACCACAGTACTCTGGCCTATGCCTGCACGCGATAACTCATCAACAACCTCGTACGTGAGGGTGCCACTACGGGATATCACACCGACAGGACCTCGTCTGAAGAGTGGCGCCGGCATAATCCCCAGTTTACATTCTCCCGGAGAGAGGAGGCCGGGGCAGTTCGGCCCGATTACTGCCGAACCGCAGGACCGTGCATACGCAACCGCCCGCATCACATCATGGACGGGAATATGTTCGGTGATGGCAACGATGGTACTGATACCGGCATCTGCCGCCTCCATGATCGAATCTGCTGCAGCCCCTGCAGGGACAAAGATGACCGAGGCCGTGGTGTCATGGAGGGCCACAGCTTCACGGACGGTGTCATACACCGGGAGGCCATGTACTTCACGACCGCCTTTTCCCGGTGTCACTCCGGCAACGACACCCGCACCACCAACCTCACGGGCATACCGGTTCATGAGATCGATATGGAACGCGCCCTGGTTTCCGGTTGCACCCTGAACGAGAACCCGGGTATGCTTATCACCATAGATCATGCTGATACCTCCAAAACCGCTGCACGAACGGCATCTTCCATCGTATCAAGCATCATATATCCTGCTCCTTCGAGGAGAGCACGCCCTTCCGTCTCATTCGTTCCGGCAAGCCGTACAATCACTTTCTGGGAGACACCGGCAGCAAGGATGCCGCGGGCAACCTCATCACACCGCGTGATGCCGCCAAGAAGATTGACAATGATGACCCTGACGGAAGGAACAGATGCCACAAGCTGAACTGCCTGCATCACCCGCTCTGACCCTGCACCACCGCCCACATCAAGGAAGTTGGCAGCGGATCCCTGATGATGGGCAATCAGGTCAAGGGTTGACATCGTCAGGCCGGCACCGTTGCCGATGACACCGATCGCGCCGTCAAGTTCAACGTATGAGAAGCCATACTGCTCAGCCTTCGCCTCCCGCTCGGTCAGATCACGATTTTCTGTAATCCCCTGACGCGTCAGTGCGTTATCATCAATGATCAGTTTGGCATCAGCTGCGATGACACCCGATCCGGTGATGGCAAGGGGATTTATCTCTGCAAGAAGAGCGTCTTTCTCACGAAACGCCCGGTATAATGAAGATATAACAGTTGCTATCTCCTTCTCACATCCTTTTGTCAGATATCTCAGGATGAAACCGGGAACCTCTGTGAAGAGGGGAGAGACATGGGCCGTCCGAACAGCGCCGGGTTGTTCACCGGCAGTTGTCTCGATCTCGACCCCCCCTGCTTCTGCAAAGAGGATGATCGGAGATCGGCTGCTCCGATCGATAGCAATTGAGATGAAGTATTCTTTCTCGATTGTCAGGCGCTCCTCGACAAGGACCTCCCTGACCGGGATTCCCTTAATCTCCTTTCCAAAGAGATCGGTGGCAACCGAAACGGCATCATCTGTTGTTGCCATCAGAATACCGCCGGCTTTCCCCCTTCCTCCGACATCAACCTGCGCCTTCAGTGCGACTGAACCGCCAACAGAGCGGCAGGCTTCCTCTGCCTCTTCCGGAGAGCGAATCAGGATACCGACGGGTATTGGTATGCCATAGTGTGAAAAGACTTCTTTTGCCTCATATTCAAGCAGCTTCATGGTTACCTCCACCTGATGCCAGCTCAATTCCAAGGCGAAGTGCCTTTATATTGAGATCCTCGGTTCCCTTTGGAACGGTATCAAGCACCGCCTTCTGCATCGCCTCCTCTGAGACGACACCGGTTGCCGCAACGAGTGCTCCAAGCATGATGATGTTGGCGAATATCGGTTTACCCAGAATCTCCTTTGACTTGATGGTGGCTGGGATCTCAACACACGGAAATGCAGGCCTTGACTGAACCATTCCCGAATCGAGGATCATCACAGCTTCGGATGATGCATGAGCCCCAAACTTCAGAAAGCCTGCCTCTGACATGATGACATAGATCGTCGGTTCAAGAACCTTCGGATACTGGATCGGCTCATCACTGATGATCACCGTGCTTGAAGATGTCCCACCCCGGGCTTCAGGACCATAGCTCTGTGACTGAATTGCATGTTTTCCATCGTACATCGTCGCAGCACGACCAACGACAACGGCAGAGAGGACAATTCCCTGCCCCCCAAAGCCAGTAAACTTCACTTCATGTTTCATCGTCTCACCCCCAGGGCCGGGAGGTTCCGATCCGTCAGCGTTCCCACGACAAAGCTCCCTTCAGGGATCGGTTTTCTTTCTGTAACGAGGCGATCATACTTCTCTTTGAGGATGGCATTATCCCGCATCACCGATATCATCGCCTCAACATCACGGAGCCGGTTTCTTCTGCCATAGTTGGTGGGGCATTGGACCATCACCTCGATGAAGGAGAGGCCCGGCTTCTGAAGACCGTATCTGATGGCCCGTGTCAGTTCCCGGACATGGTACGAGGTCCAGCGGGAGACGAAGTTCGCCCCGGCTGCTGTGGCGAGTTCACAGAGATCAAACGCGGCTTCATCCATTCCGTACGGTGTCGTTGTTGAGAGGGCGCCTGTTGGTGTACACGGGCTGCCCTGACCACCAGTCATCCCGTAGATCTGATTGTTCATACAGATGACGGTGATATCAATATTTCTCCGGCAGGCATGAATGAAGTGGTTCCCGCCGATTGCCGAGAGATCACCATCACCGGTGAAGACAACAACGTTCAGATCATGATTGGCCATCTTCACACCTGTTGCAAATGCAAGGGCCCGGCCATGTGTCGTATGGAGTGAATCGGTCACGATATAGCCCGGTGCCCTGGATGAGCAGCCGATCCCTGAGACGAAGACCGTCTCATCAACCTTCCAGTCGAGCGAGTCGACCGCTTCAAGGGTGCTGTTGATTATCGAGCCATTCCCACAGCCTGCACAGAAGATGTGCGGGAGGCGATCATGCCTGAACCAGTCCTCAACGGTCATCGGTACTCCTCCGCTCGATCAAGCAGATAGCGTGGTGTATGAAGTTCGCCACCAAGTCGGGGGAGAGAGATGACCGGCTGATCACAGTGGCGTACTATCTCACGTGCCATCTGCCCCATATTCAGTTCAGGGACAAGGAAGACACGGGCATTCGGAAACTTCTTCAACAGGTTCTCAGGGAACGGCCAGACTGTCCGGAGATTCAGATGACCATAGAGACCCTCAGGGGCATCCAGGAGCGCCTGGCGAACAGAGCGGGTCGGAACACCGTAAGAGATGAAGACCACCTCGGCATCAGGGTTCTGGATATCATAGTCTGCAATCTCATGGCGGGCGCGTTCCACCTTCTCGATAAGCCGCATAACCAGTTTCTCATGGAGATCCGGGTCAGTCGATGCCGGGTATCCTTTTTCGTTATGTGTCAGACCGGTGACATGGACCCGGTGGCCATGGCCAAACGGCGTGAAACCAGGCACGAGATCCTCCTCAGGTTCGAACGGAAGCTTGCCCTCACGGATCGGTCGTGGGGGGATGCACTCGACGGTATCGGGAAACTCAACCCGCTCCCGAAGATGGCCGATGATCTCGTCTGCCATCAGGAAGGTCGGGGTACGGAAGCGATCTGCGAGGTTAAATGCCTTGACGGTGAGGTCAAACATCTCCTGAACACTCGATGGTGCAAGGGCAATGGTGCTGTAATCACCATGTGAGCCGAACCGGCACTGAAGCATATCGCCCTGCGCAGCCAGTGTCGGTTGTCCGGTCGACGGGCCACCACGCTGGATGTTCACGACGACACAGGGGGTCTCGGTGAAGGCGGCATATCCGATATTCTCCATCATCAGTGAAAAGCCCGGGCCGCTCGTCGCTGTCATCGACCGGACACCGGTCCAGGCACCACCGATGGTTGCCGCAATACCCGCGATCTCATCCTCCATCTGGATGAACTTCCCACCGACCTTCGGCAGGCGCCGTGCCATCTGTTCGGCCACTTCAGATGACGGTGTGATGGGATATCCGGCGAAGAAGCGACATCCTGCCGCGATTGCACCTTCTGCAGATGCGATGTTCCCTTGCATGAAATCAACACGTGTCAATACTCAATCACCACCTTGTGAGGTTCATATTTTGCCTCCGGAACCCATTTGATCGCCTGATCGGGGCAGATCGTCTGGCATACACCACAGAGACGACGTTTGTACAGTTGAGAGAGACGGCAGTTCGTACATCGCTCAGGGCGATCGAGATCGGGGACAAAAACACCCCGCCGGTTCGGCCGCTGACCCTCCTGAAAAATATGATACGGGCAGACCATCACGCAGAGGTTACACCCTTTACATCGTACATCATCGATGACCAGTTTCATGCGACGGAATCCTCCTGTATATATTGTTAATGATTATCAATAAGCACTTGCCCCCGGACACTCATCCCTGTAGCCGGGAACTCTTCTTCCATTCTTCAAAACGCATACCCGCCCGATCGTTAATCTTTGAGAAGAGATCACCACCATGCGAATCAATACCAACAACGAGCGGAAGGTCGGTCACCTCGATGATCCAGACCGCCTCGGCCATGCCGAGGTCCGGATAGTGTACCCCCTGAAGCTTCATGTGGGATGCGGCAAGTGCAGCGCACCCACCGGTGAATGCAAGATACACGGCACGGCCCCGAAGAGCCTCGCGGACACCACTATCCATTCCGCCTTTCCCGATGAGGCACCGGACACCGGAATCAAGAAGGAATCCGGTGAGATGGTTCATGCGTGCGGATGTCGTCGGTCCTGCTGCGATGATCTGCTCCCCCTGTATCACCGGACCGCAATGATAGATTGCTGCACCTTCTGGATCAAAGGGAATACCAGCTTCCATCATTTTCAGATGGGCCTCATCCCGTGCTGTATAGATGAGTCCGGAGAGAAGGACCCGATCTCCCGCACGAAGTGAGAGGACCTCGGTCCCAAGCGGTGTCCTGATATTCATACGGTCACCACCCGTGTTGCCCTCCGGCAGGCCCAGCACTGAATATTCACCGCAACCGGGAGAGAGGCTGTATGGCAGTGAGCCTTCTGTACCTTCACCGCCAGTGCAGTCGTATCCCCTCCAAGCCCCATCGGGCCGATACCAAGATTGTTGATGGCTTCACAGATCTCCGACTCAAAATCATCCATCGTTCCGATTGGGAGGAGAAGCGCCTCCTTGGCAAGCGTTGCGGCAAGATCAAAGGTTCCGCCGATGCCGACACCAACGACAACCGGCGGGCAGGGCCTTCCACCAGCAAGGAGGACCGTCTCAACAACAAATGATACGACGCTGCCCGCCTCAGAGGGAAGAAGCATTCCGATTCGGGATACATTTTCCGAGCCTGCCCCTTTTGGAAGGACGGTGATGGATAGTTCAGATCCTTCACTGAAATGAATCGTCGGGATCGAAACTCCGGTGTTGTCGCCACTATTCTCCCGTGTCAGCGGATCGACTGCGTTTGGACGGAGCGGAACCGCATCGGTAGCCAGACGAACCGCTTCCCTGATGGCGGAAGAGATATCTGTCCTCGATAATGTGAAGCTGTCCGGAACAGTGACATAGATGACGGCGATCCCCGTATCCTGGCAGAGAGGAAGGTTCAATCTCTCAGCAGTTTCGATATTTGCACGAATATTCGCAAGCTCTCCGCGGGCGACCGGATCAGTCTCTGCCGCATACGATGCATCAATCGCCTCCTTCACATCAGGTGGCAGAAAGACCTCGGCATCATGGATACAGGCAAGAGTTGCATCCATTACTGCCTTTCTGAGCGCTTCCACACCATGGGCATCCATACCCCATTATCAACGGGAGAGAAGATAAAACAGAATGGATGCAAAAAAGTATGATTTGGGGTTAGTTGTCAATAACCACCCTGACAGGGGTGGGGAGTTTGTGTCCGCCGTGCAGAAGGGCGTACTTTGCCCTGTCCACGTACTGTGGGGACGTCCAGATGGTGAAGACACGCTGCTTCTCCTGGACACGGGCGGCTGTTCCAACAGCTTTTCCAAAAGCAAGCCGCATTCCTTCCGAGACACGGTCTGCACCAGCACCTGTCGCCTGCTTGTTCTCCCTGAGAACATGGTGCGGATAGACGCGGAGCTTGAGGTGGAAGTTGCTCCTTCCCACTTCTTTCATCAGACGGCGGTTCATGTTGACACGGGCCGCCTCAAGTGCGGTGTGCCGGATCTGGCATGCCTCCTCCACCTCAAGGTGGAGGGCAACAGGAAATTCCTCTCTGAGATTGCCCATATCGAACTGGACGATCTTGAGACCTGGGACACCACCCATATATTTCCTTCGCGTATATGCCTTCTTTGAGATCGACCTGTACATCTTTGCTGGCTTTCGTACCATGCTAAAAAACTCCTCGCTATCAGAACGTGCTTAATAAAATGGATGGTATAAGGTATAAAAGTTATTGACTCTCCTCGAGGTGATCAATCAGTTCAAGGACATCACGGCGCAGCGAGGCAAACTCAACACTCGTCCTGTCACGAGGCCGCGAAAAGCTGACATCATATATCGCCGAGAGGCGTCCGGGCCGGGGAGAGAGGACAATGATCCGATCCGCCAGATAGACGGCTTCATCAACGCTATGGGTGACGAAGACAACAGTCTTTCTGGCACTTTCCCAGATCTCCAGCAGCTCCTTCTGCATCCGGTTTCGGGTCTGGGCATCAAGGGCCCCAAACGGCTCATCCATCAGGAGAACAGCCGGATCAGTTGCAAGCGCCCGTGCCACGGCAACACGCTGCCGCATCCCCCCTGAAAGCTCATATGGATAGCTATCTGCAAACCCATCAAGGCCAACAAGCCGGATGAACCGGTCCGTAATCCGATTGCGTTCTTCCTTCTCCATTCCACGCATCTGAAGGCCAAAGGCAACATTAGCGCGGACGGTGCGCCAGGGATACAGCGAATACTCCTGGAATATCATTGCAAGCCGGGGGTCCGGCCCGGTGACCGGCTTCCCCTCGACAAGGATTGAGCCAGTGGTCGGCGTATCAAGACCAGCGATCATACGAAGGAGTGTCGTCTTCCCACAGCCGGAGGGGCCGAGGATGGCGATGAACTCACCCTTCTGAATCTCAAAAGAGATGTCATCAAGCGCGATGACCGGATCGCGGGTGCGTGTCTCAAATATCTTGCCGACATTCTGGATAACAACAGTCATCTGTTCATCTCCTGCCACTGGAATTTTCTCTTTTCAACACCTCTGAAGAGGAGATCGGCACCAATTCCAATGATACCGATGACGATCATCCCCGCGATGATCACCGGAACCTGCCCCCAGTTATATGAGTACATGATCAGGTATCCGAGCCCTGAGGTGGTGCCAGGGAGCATCTCCGCCGCCACAACACACATCCACGCAACACCAAACCCGACCCGGAGACCGGTCCATACAGCCGGAGCGGCGGCGGGAATGATGACATAGACGAGGAGTTTCCATCCTTTCGCACCATAAATCAGGGCTGTCTCTATCCAGGTCCGGTTCACGCGCCGCACGCCATCGATTGTGTTGATCAGGACCGGGAAGAATGAGCCGATGAAGATGATGAAGACGATTGAGGCGAGGCCAATCTTGAACCAGGCAAGGGCGAGCGGAACCCAGGCAAGGGGGGGGATCGGCCTGAGGAGTTGGATGAGCGGATTAAGAAGCTCATCGATCGTCCGGTACCGGCCGATGATGATCCCTGCCGGTACCGCGCAGAGAACAGCAAGACCAAACCCGAGAATAACCCGCCATATGGATAGGAGTGCATTATCGATGATACTCCCGCTTCCCAGAATATCTGCCGAAGGGGTCATCAGGACCGAGATGACAGATGCAGGTGTCGGAAGAATAAATGGGTTATTAATCAGTATCGATGCGACTTCCCATATAAGGAGAAGAAAAAGGGGGGGTAATAATTTCAGATACCATCTCATCAGACTTCTTTCACCACCACACCGCTGTCCTGGAGTGCGTATTTAATCTGCACATCCTGGATCGAGCCACGGATTGGTGCGGCGATCCTGAGTGGCCGACCCTCTGCGGATCGTGCATCAGCCCATGCAATGAATGAATTCCAGTCATCGACCGGAGCAGATGCCGCAACAACGAGGCCTGATCCTTCATTCTGTGTTGGAAGCAGGATCTTAATAGCCATTCCCCTGTCAACCGCTGAGATGGTCGGTGGAGTGCCGGCATATGACATCTGGATAGCATCTGTTCCCATGAGGGTCATCAGCTGGGCGCCACCTTCACCCTGCACAAGCCGGACTTCGGTGATCGTCTCACCATTGACGATGAGATCCGCGACATCAACCTTGCCCGGGGCAGTGGTCCGCGGCTTCAATGCGATGCCGAAGGTATCATTGAAGTATTCCCAGTCCTTGATGGCAACAAAGAGGGGGGCATCATGATCCGATGGGAGGTACCCAAGCGACATAGGTCTGGTACGCTTCGGAGGAGTGACGATCTCGCCTGCTTCGACCATAGCCACGGCGGCTTCATAATGGGAGAAGTCATAGAGTGAATCGCGGACTTCAGCAGGTGAGGCATCTTTGAGACCGCCTGTCAGATACCCGATATCCCGAAGAGCCTCGATGAAACGATCATTGCTCTGCAGCCATTCCTCAGAGGGCTCGGTTGAGAACCGGATCGTTGGTATGGAGTGGGCAAGCACATCCTTTGAGCTGACCCTGACATCGCCAAAGGTCATATCTCCACCGCCAAAGAGCCAGTCGGCAGAGACCTCGGCGGCACGATCAGGATTCTCCTGAACATAGTCGCCTGAGAGGATAAGGAGGGCAGCAATCGCATTCACAAGATCCGGGTTTGCTGCTATGAAGTCCTCGCGTGCAGAGAGGGCGTCACAGGTGTGATCCGTCCAGGTTCCGGCAGGCGGAAGATCCTGGGAGTAGCTGACGACAGTTCCTATGCCGGAGACCTCGGCTACCGAGACGAAGGGCTGCCAGACCATATATCCGTCGATCTGACCTGTTGAGAGAAGGACAGGCATCTGCCCTGTAGCGGTATACATAATACCGACATCGGTTACTCCGTTTGGAGGTTGTACCGGCGCTTCATCAACACACCCTGCAACAAGGAGTGTTAATCCAAGAAGCACCGCCAGAGAAACAAGCATAATCTGCTTCATATATAGGAATCGTAAAGAGGACTATATAATATATTGCTATTTGTAGATAATCATGCTTAAGCGATACAAAAATACCCTGAGTTTATACATAGCGAGATTATACAGACTACGTACGTCCATATAATGCTAAAACCCGTGAGGACGTACCGTACGAAGAGATAATCAGATCCGAGGATCCATCTTTTTAGCGGAGGAACAGGATGCGACAGGACCAGATACGGGAGGGGAGGCTCTCTGGTGAACGGAACGATCAGATTGCCCGGTATCTCTCGTCAATGGAAGCTGACAGGAAGATCGCTCATGCGGATCTCCTCGTTGATATGGCCCACCTCGCCATGCTATCAGATCAGAAACTGATTGGAGAGGAGCAGGCCGGAATGATAGCCCGATCTCTTCTGAAGATGAAGAGGAACGGTATTCCGGAAGAGGCATTCGACGAGCGGTTTGAGGATATTCATGCCGGTATTGAGGGAGAGCTGATAGCCGATGCAGGGATCGAGGCTGGCGGGCGTCTCCACATGGCACGTTCACGAAATGATGAGGTCGCAACATGCCTCAGGGTTCGGTCGCGCCAGGATATACTGAAAATAGCCGGCTCACTGTCAGTACTTCGGAGCATTCTGATCAGGAGTGCAGAAGAACATATCGGGACAGTAATGCCGGGGTTCACCCATCTCCAGCATGCCCAGCCAACGACCCTTGCCCACCATCTCCTTGCATATGAAGAGGCCTTTTCCAGGGATTCTGAGCGGCTTCTGGATGCATACCGGCGGGTGAACCGTTCCCCCCTTGGATCTGCCGCCTTTGCATCGACCGGGTTTCCGATTGACCGAAGAATGACGGCAGATCTGCTCGGTTTTGATGATATTCTGGGAAATTCAATGGATGCCGTGTCTGCACGGGATTTTGCTCTTGAGATACTCTCTGCGCTGACGATAATGATGACAAATGTCAGCCGTCTCTGCGAAGAGCTGATCCTCTGGAGCAGTGCCTTCGTCAGATTTGTCGAGCTGGATGATGCCTACTGCTCGACGAGCTCCATCATGCCGCAGAAGAAGAATCCGGACTGTGCAGAGATTATGCGAGGCCACGCAGGCTCAGTAGCCGGTGCGTTTCAGGCGGTGGCCGTCTCCGTCAAGGGCCTTCCAATGAGCTATAACCGGGATCTCCAGACGCTGACCCCCCACCTCTGGAGAGGGATCGAAGACGCTGCCGCAAGTATTGATATCCTTGCCGGGATGATCGGGACGGCGGCCTTCAATACTGAAAGGATGCGGGAGGAGAGCGACCGGGGTTTCTCCACGGCAACAGAGCTTGCAGATACACTTGTGCGGGAGTTTGGCCTTCCATTCAGAACCGCTCACAACATCGTCGGCCGGGCGGTTCGATCGGGGGAGATTACCACCGCCACACTGGAAGAAGCAGGCCGGGAGATGGGGGGAATCTCCCTGGCCGAAAGAGGTCTCTCCGCAGAGAGGATCCAACAGGCCCTTGACCCTGATACGGTGATCGATACCAGGGAGGTTGCGGGAGGACCCGGGAAAGGTGTCATGCAGGAGGCGATCCTCCGACGAAGAGACGCACTCAAAGAGAGTGAGATGATGATCACCACACACATACATGCACTACAGAGAGCAGAAGAGGATCTGATGACAGTACTACGGAGGCTGGCGGGAGAATGAAGGCAGGAGATCGGGTTCGCTGCTCTCCCGGGAGAGAGGGGACCGAGGGTGTCTTTATCGCAGAGAGAGATGGAATAGCGGTGGTGAAACTCAAGTCAGGGTACAACATCGGGGTGCCTGCATCAGATATAGAATTCATCAGCTCAGGTGAGGAGATGATGATGCAGCCCCCTTCTGTGACCCAGAACCCGGACCTTCCGTTATTCTCCATTATATCAACAGGAGGGACGATTGCATCCCGTGTCGATTACCGGACCGGGGCAGTAACGAGCCAGTCAACTGCTGAGGAGATCATCAGGGCAGTTCCGCGGCTGGCAACACTGGGCCGGTATCGTACCAGGCAGCCATTCATAACACTCTCAGAGAATATCCAGCCATCAATGTGGATGGATCTTGCGCGTTCTGTCTATGAGGAGATCACCAATGGCGCCCGTGGTATCATCGTCACCCATGGAACCGACACAATGGCATATTCGGCTTCAGCCCTGAGTTTCATGCTCAAAAACCCGGTGCCCGTCATCTTCGTCGGCTCACAGCGATCGGCGGATCGACCAAGCAGTGACAATGTCATGAATACACTCTGTAGTGTTGCTGCTGCGGATTCGGATCTCGGGGAGGTTGCTGTGTGTATGCATGCAACCCAGAGTGATGATATCTGTGCCATCCACCGTGCAACACGCGTCAGGAAGATGCACACCTCACGCCGGGATGCATTCCAGAGCATCGGCATCCCTCCGATTGCGACAGTCTCATATCCTGATCTTCAGGTGACACCAGGCCCCGATGCCATACGGCGTGCTTCAGATGAGCCATCCCTTGCAGACAGGCTCGAGGAGCGATGCAGTCTCATCTCATTCCACCCCGGAATGTCCCCTGCGATCCTTGAAGGGTACCGTGGATGCCGGGGCGTTGTCATCACCGGGACCGGGCTTGGGCATACCAGCACTGAGTTGATCGGTGGCATTCGGGAGCTCATTGAGGACGGAACAACAGTTATTATGACAACACAGTGCCTCCAGGGACGGGTCTGTGACCGCGTGTATGATACCGGAAGAGATCTGATGGCAGCAGGCGTCATCGGAGGCGAGGATATGCTCCCTGAGATCGCCCTTGTCAAGCTGATGTGGGTTCTCGGTCAGACCGACGATCAGGAGGAGATAAAGAGGATGATGCAGGCGAATCTGAAAGGTGAGATCAACAGGAGGTCGGTCCATGGATTATGAAGCTCTGGGCCTGAGAGCCGGGATCGAGATCCATCAGCAGCTGAACACAGAGGAGAAGCTCTTCTGTCGCTGCCCGACGACCCTTCGAAATATTGAAGAGAGAAACGGGGAGATACAGCGGTATCTGAGAGCGACCGTCTCTGAGATGGGGACGATCGATCGTGCTGCAGAAGAGGAGATGAAGCAGATGCGCTTCTTCCGGTATTACACATACGATAGTACCTGCCTCATCGAAGATGATGATGAGCCACCGGCACCGATGAACCCGGAGGCGCTTCGGATAACACTCACCATCGCAAAGCTCCTCTCGATGACCCCGATCAGGCAGGTGCATACGATGAGGAAGATGGTTATTGATGGGTCAAATACAACCGGATTCCAGCGTACTGCACTTATCGCAGTCGAGGGGGCGGTCGGAGAGAACTGTCAGATCGAGTCGATCTGCCTTGAGGAAGAGGCGGCACAGCGGGTGACGGATGCGACATTCTCCCTCGATCGCCTTGGCATACCACTGGTCGAGATCACAACAGCACCCTGCATGCACACCCCTGAGGAGGTTCGGGATGTCGCCGCATATATCGGGATGATCCTCCGTTCAACAGGGAGGGTGAAACGGGGGTTGGGCACAATCCGCCAGGATGTCAATATATCCATCCGTGATGGTGCACGGATTGAGATAAAAGGGGTTCAGGAACTCGATCTCATCCCTGAGGTGGTATCCCGTGAGGTGCAGCGGCAGGTACACCTCCTTGCAATTCGCGATGAGTTGAACGATCGTGGAGCAACAGTCCCTGAGGACGGGATCGATATCACCGACCTCTTCCAAGCCACGAAATCATCCATCCTGAAGAAGGCACAATGTATCATGGGAGCGACCCTCACCGGGTTTGCAGGCATGGTCGGTAGGGAGATCCAGCCGGACCGGCGTCTTGGGAGTGAGATGTCGGATTATGCAAAGAAGTGCGGTGTTGGAGGAATCTTTCATACCGACGAGCTGCCGGCGTATGGTGTGACAGAAGATGAGGTGGCAACCCTCAGGGAGAGGTGCCAGGCGGGGCCGGAGGATTGCGTCGTCATCGTCTCGGGTTCTCCCGATCAGGCATCCTGTGCGATACGCCTTGTTCTGAAGCGTGCCCGGATGGCATGCGAAGGCATCCCCGAGGAGACGCGAAAGATGCTCCCTGAAGGGAGTTCTGCGTATATGCGGCCACTCCCCGGTGCGGCCAGAATGTATCCCGAGACCGATATCCTGCCACTGGAGATCACCAGTGAGATGATCGACACAATAGTCCTTCCAGAGCTTCTTTCAGAGAAGGCACGACGGTATGCAGATGAGTTTGGCATCGATGAAGCGGTTGCACGGCAGATTGCATTCTCTGAGCGTTTCACCCTCTTTGAAGAGGCGGTCAGCACCGGAATAAAACCATCACTTGTGGCGAGAACACTCTTTGGAACCCTCAGGGAGCTCTCCAGGGATGGCGTTGACTGTGGAGGCATCCCGGATAGCGAGATCCTCGATCTCCTGAAGCGCGTAGAGGATGGTTCCGTTGCAAAAGAGGCGATGCCCGATATTCTGCGTGCACGTGCCGGTGGTGCGGATCTGGAAGGGGCGGTCGCCTCGGTCGGCCCACTCTTTTCTGTTGCCGATCTCGAAGAGATCGTTTGGAGGATCGTCAGGGAGAGGGAGGCATTCATCCGGGAGCGAGGAGATGCCGCACTCGGCCCGGTGATGGGTGTGGTGATGAAAGAGGTTCGCGGAAGGATCGATGGCCAGATTGTGGCCGATGTCCTGAAACGATCCATACAAAAGATATTGTAAAGGGATATCTTTATCAAAATACCAAGCGATGATTATAGGGAGTTTCACATGGGAAAGACAGGCAGTATTAACTGGCACCAGATAAAAGGGAACCAGGGACAGATTCGGCTGGTTCCACAGAAGAGTGGTGAGGCAAAGAAGCCAGGGCCAAACCAGCGGTTCAAGAGAAATGCAGTCGTCAAGAAGCTTGAACAGCGGATGGAGAATGCCGCACAGCAGGGTCGCCGTGGGAGAGGGCCAAAACTTGCCGATCCACGTGTCCGTCGCCACATCCGTCGCTCGAAGAAGACGATGATGGGCGCAAAACAGAAATCCAGACGGTAATTTTAGATTACCTACCTTTTTATATTCTTTTGTCACCTGTATATCCATATGGATCTCAGGAACGCAGTTCTCTCATGGCAGTATGCTGAGCGTCAGAAGGCCGGGATAATCTCGATCTCAAAGATGCTCATGAGTATGCCGGACTATCCGAAGGAAGAAAGAAAAGGCGCAGGCAGAATGCTCATCGCAATGATTGAAGAGTTTCGGGCAGATGCCCAGACTGCAGCAGCAGCAACCGGCAATGCAGGGTTTACAAAGGTATCAAACGCTCTTTCAGAGATGATCAGCCTCACCGAGAGCAGTCAGTTTGGTCTTGCCACCGAGCGTGCAGGCGAAGGTATCTCAGCTGCCACGACGGTCGCCCAGAATGCCTGGGAAGTTCTCAGTGAACATGGAGTCCTCTGAATTTCTTGGTTTTTTGAAGGCGAGGAGCTCTGTCCGGAGCTATACCGGAAAGAAGATCTCACGGGATGAGATAGAGTATCTCCTTGTAGTTGCGGGAACGTGCCCGACTGCCGGAAACCGGGAGGCATGGGATATGATCGTCTGCCAGCAGGAGGATCTCCTTGAATCGCTGGCAGATGCGGCGTTTGACCAGCAGTTCATCAGGGAAGCAGGAACTGTCATTGTCATCTGTGCCAACTACGTCAGATCAATGTCCCGATATGGTGAACGTGGAATCCTCTATGCAGTCCAGGATGCAACAATTGCAGGAACGTACATGATGCTTGCAGCACATGCACTCAGATATGCAACATGCTGGGTAGGGGCATTCGATGAGGATGAGGTGCGGGAGCTCCTCGGGATTCCGCAACACGCCCGCCCCATCGCATTGCTCCTGGTAGGGGAGGCAGAAGAACAGCCGGGATCTCCAGAAAGGATGCCCCCACACGAACACCTGCATGAAGACTATTGGTAAATGGAGATAATAACATGGCAGATTATCATGTAATACTTGAATCGGCATGGATCGTGAAGGATGTAAAAACCATCGACGATGCGATCGGAATTGCCATCAGTGAGGCAGGAAAGCGACTTAATCCGACGGCAAAGTTCGTTGAAGTCGAGATTGGCGCAACATCCTGTCCAAATTGTGAAGAAGAACTAAATAACGCCCTTATGGTTGCAAATACCGCACTTGTGGGCCTGACACTTGATATGAAGGTCTTCAAGGCGGAATCACGCCAGCATGCCGAGCGGATAGCAAAATCAACCATCGGAAGGGCACTTCGAGAGATTCCACTTCATGTGGTGGATGTGATTGAGATATGATTCATGTGGTCGGCCACACCGCAACAGATCATATTTTCCGTGTCCCCCGCCTCCCGGAGAGGAACACATCGACACAGATCCTTGATCACCAGATCTTCTTTGGTGGGGGAGCAGCAAATATCGCGGTGGGTATCGCAAAACTTGGTGGTGAATCAACCCTGGTCTCGGCAGTGGGAGGAGACTTTGCCGGATCTGAATATGATAAATGGCTTGATTCACACCATGTCAACAGGTATTTCTATATACAGGAGGAGGCGCACACCCCCCTTGCCTGCATGTTCACTGACGATAGTGAGGATCAGATCACCTTCTTTGAGTGGGGTGCATCGGAAGCTTTTACCACCGCAGATCCCCCCTCATTTGACTTCGTCCATATGGCAACCGCTGATCCCTCATACAACGTCCGGGTTGCCCGGCGTGCAGGATTTTCATCCTTTGATCCTGGCCAGGACATTCACAAGTATACCGCTGAGCAGTTTGAGGATCTCCTCAACTCGATTGATATTCTCTTTGCAAACCGTTTTGAGGCGGAGATTATGGGTGAGGTGCTCTCCCATTCCGAAGAGGAGCTTGCCGCCCGTGTTCCTGTTGCAATCTTTACACGAGGAAAAGAGGGGAGCAGGCTCTACGAGGATGGCAGGATGACAGAGGTACCATCAGTTCCTGTTCAGCTTGTCGATCCGACCGGTGCAGGAGATGCATACCGGGCGGGGTTCCTGACAGCATATCAGAAAAAGCGCTCTCTTACTGATTGTTGCAGGATTGGAACGATATGCTCTTCGTTTGTCATAGAAGTTGTCGGATGCCAGACGAATCTCCCTACCTGGGATAAGGTGGAAGAGCGGTATAGAGCATATTTCAGGTGAGGCACCATGTATGCAGCGCTGACATCAGGTGGAAAGGATTCGGTCCTCTCGATCCAGATGGCCATGGACAAAGGGCTTGATGTCGGCTATATCGTCTGTGTCAGGCCTGAGAATCCCGATTCGTATATGTTTCATTCATCCAATCTCGATGCAGTCAGGTTGATTGCCAGCCGGGGTCAGATGGAGTACGTCGAGATACGGTCACATGGACGGAAAGAGGAGGAGCTTGCTGATCTGAAGAATGGGCTTCAAAGCCTCCCAATCACCGGCCTGATCGCTGGTGCCATAGCATCCAGGTACCAGTATGAACGGGTCGGGGAGATCGCAAAAGCCCTCGACCTTGAGATCTTCGCTCCACTCTGGGAGAGAGATCCCGAATGGATCATGGAACAGGTCGCACAACGGCTGGATGCGATCATCGTCGTCTGCGCTGCAGACGGGCTTGGTGACGATCTCCTTGGGGCACATATCGATGAGGCACTGATAGACCGCCTCAAAAGGATTTCATCAAGAAACAGGATCCATATCGCCGGGGAAGGGGGAGAGTATGAGACACTCACCCTGAATGCACCATTTTACTCCGAACCCATCCATTGGAAGGGGGAGGAGCGGCTCGTCTCTCCGGGCAGAAGTGAACTTATCCTGGATGGATTGTGGTAGATATGCGTGAGCGGGGCGACATCCGCATGGAGCGGTTATCACGGTTCATCTTCACCGCCCCCTCATGGCCACGATCACTTGTCATCATCATCGCTCTTGGGCTGTTCATCGATCTCGCCCTCCTGAGGGCGAAAGTACCCCTTTTATTCTTTGGAACCTGTGCGTTTACGGTTCCCGCCCTCGTCGCATTCCTCACGACACGGCCGCTCGTCCGGATCCTCGGTAAAGATCTGAGCTGGAACCGATCGGGGCTTCTCTCATTTTCAGCGGTTGTTCTGGGGATAATTGTGACGGCTCTTGCCGCAGTCGGTTCTGACTCCGGGTTTCTCCTCCCTATCACCTATGCGACGAGCCTTGGAGTGATCCTCTCCCTCAGGATGCCGGTCCTCGTCGCCATTGCAGATTACCGGCTTCATAGAATGATTGTTCCTTCAGCGCTCCAGAGTCTTGCAGGACTTGGAGCAGGGTATCTCTACTTCGGTCCTGAGTTCCTCTGGTGGGCTATCGGCCTTCTCCTGATCTTCGGCATGGGAAGCTCTATCTTCATCTGGCTCATCGACCATCCGCTGAAACGATCATTCGGGGTGTCGGGGCTCAGTTTTCTCAATGCCCTCATTGCACATATCACCGATGGATCCAAGACGCTCGAGGGATTCTTCCGTGATATTGGGGAAGAGGTGACGGTTCCCCAGGTAAGTGTCGTCTTTTCACGGCAGGGGCGTCCCAATACCGTTTTCACCGCTCCCAACGTCCATCCGGGTCCGATGGGTGAGATAGGGAGTGCAAACCTCCCAAAGATGCTCCATGACAGCTTCAGCGAGGAGGTCTTCGTCACCCATGGATGCGCCACCCATGACTTTAACCTTGTCTCCGAAGATGAGGCTGCCAAGATTGCAACGGCACTAAAGAGCTCGTTTGGTGATCTCACCTTTGCAGAAGGGGCATCACGATCATTTCGCTCAAGGCATGGAAGTGTCGGGATCCTGACACAGCGATTCACCGATTCGGTGATGATGGTGAGCACACGCTCACCCGAACGGACTGAGGATATTGATTATAATATCGGCATTGCAATTATGGCAGAAGGGCACCGCTGGTTCCGGGACGTCGTCTTTGTGGATGCCCATAACTGTATGACCGAGCTCTCCTCGCCTGTCCTCCCCGCATCCCTCATCGGCACAGAGTATTATCGTGCCGCACTCGCTGCACTTGAGGAGGCGGCAGGCATGCCACTTGAGCCACTCTCCGTTGGCGTATCGCACCAGCAACTCCCTTTTAACCGGGACGAAGGGTTTGGTGACCTGGGTGTCCAGGTACTCATAACAGCAGTTGGCGAACAGAAGACGGCGTATGTACTCTTTGATGGGAACAATATGCATGAAGGGGCGCGGGAGGAGATTCAGGCCGCGATTTCTGATCTTGTGGATGATGCCGAGATCATGACAACAGACTCCCATGTCGTCAACACAATCAGTGGAAGGAACCCGATCGGGCTTGCGGTACTCCCTGAGCTGGTGATACCGCATGTCCGTGCCGCAGTGATGGAGGCAATTTTAGACCTTGCGCCCGCCGAAGTAGCAGGGACGACGACCTGGTGTGAGAGGCTGAATATCTTTGGATCACAGCGGATCGTCCAGTTTGCAAGCACTGTCAACGTGCTGCTCATCTTCATTCCCCCCCTCAGCCTCGGGATGCTCATCCTCGCGTTCGTCCTCTCGATACTGATGTTCTCGGTCATCGGGTAGTCCCGTATCGAAGATCTTTTTAAGGACGAAGGACTATTATTATGAGCACTTCTGCCTCAGTGGCTTAGCCCGGCATAGCGGCTGACTTGTAATCAGCAGGTCCCGTGTTCAAATCACGGCTGAGGCTTCCTTATTTTCCTTCATGATAGTATTCTAAGACGCACCGGATAAAAGAGCGAATGCTCAAAGAGATCGGATGGTCTGCCCCAGGTCTTCTATGAAAAACACCCTTTCATCACATGCTGCCGGGGGCGATACCATGTCGTTGGAGGGGACGTTGGGGAGAACCCCTATTCTTTTCCGCTCTCAATCCTCCATGCCCCGTTTGGAACCATAATCTCAAACCTCGCCCCTTTGCCAGGAATCCCGGTCTCATGCGTTGTGATGCCGGAGAGCGAAAGGATCTCACGGGCGAGAAAGAGCCCAAATCCAGTACCCTCTCCCGAACCCTTCTCAAAGATCTTCTCCTTCTGATCCTCCGGAATCCCGGTTCCATCATCCTCCCAGATGATCAGCAATCCATCATCAGTGGTTTCGCAATTGAGGTTAACTTCAGTTGCACCTTCGGCATGCCGGATGGTGTTGTCCATAAGGTTTGCAAAGACCATTGCAAGCATCGGATCTGCATAGATTGAGAGGGATGAACAGTGGTTCCGGATAGGGAGCCGATCATCAGAGATTGTGGTGATGATACCGGATACAGGAACCCAGGTACGTTTTTCTGCCCCGAGTTTCTCGTATTTGCGGGTAAAACTGATCAGCTTCTGTATATCGGTGACCGCCTGGTGCATCTCATCGAGGTATCCGGCAAGCTCGCTATCCACCTTCTTATCAGAAGCCAGATCCAGACATCCCTGGATCGTCATAATCTTATTGAGAATGTCATGCAGGGTGATCTCGGATATGACGGTGAGTTTCCTGTTTGAGAATGAGAGGAGGGCTGCCGTATCCTGGAGGTCCTGTGCATACTGGTTGACCTCCCGGGCAAAGAACTCAAGTTCTTTTTCGAGCTCTCTATAAAGGGCGATCTCAATGACCATCCTGAGATTCTGCTCTTCAAAAGGCTTGACGATATATCCAAAAGGTTCGGTCTCCTCAGCCCTTTGAACCGTTCTCTCATCATCATATGCTGTCAGATAGACAACCGGGATATTCAATTCACGCCTGATGATCTCTGCTGCCGTAATACCATCCATCTCACCTTTCAGGATAATATCCATCATCACAAGATCTGGTGTGTACTGCCGTACCTTTTCGATGGCATCTTCGGCATACCCGGATATACCAAGGACGGTATAGCCCATCGCCTGAAGGCGCTTCTTCAGATCCATTGCGATTATCGCTTCATCTTCCACTATCCAGACTTTTTTCTCTGTCATCATTGAACCTCTTCTGAAGGAAACCGGAAATACCCCTCTATCTCATGCAGCTCCAGGGAAAACAGAATCCCGGGTTCTGAAGAGGGAAACAGAATTCGTACCTTCTCTTCTACGAGCTGGGTCATAGGAGCCAGATACCAGACACATATCGACCGGAACCGGATACAGTCTTTCGATATATGGTGGTCTATTTGTAGATTATATAAAAGTTCCTTTACGCAGATAACGTGATCAATCAACTCTCACCCCCTCACCGGCTCAGAGGGAGAACATGGGCAGCTGTCGCCTTAAAGGATGCAGAAATCGTTGATCCATCCTCGATACCAAGCTCCTCTGCCGCTTTCCATGTCACAACAGCGACGAGACGAATACCACAGTCCAGTGTCAGTCTGGTGAGTGGCCCCATCGCTGTAATTGAGACAACAGTTCCTTGCAGAACATTTCTGACACTCTCTGCATGATCAGGGTGTAATCCAACAGCAATATCTTCAGGCCTGAGGCAGACGGTAACCCTGTTTCCGGCAGAGAGAGGGGTCACAACCTGAACCTTGACACCACCTGCATCGATGGTGGCAATCCCGCCATCAGTGGATGAGATAATCCCATCAATGAGATTCTCGATCCCGACGAAGCGTGCAACATACCGGTCATGGGGAGTCGTAAAGATCTCACGGGATGTACCGATCTGAGCAAACGTTCCATCAACCATCACCCCCATCCGATGGGCGAGTCGCTGGCCCTGGAACATGTCATGAGTTGACATGATGATCGTCGTCCCAAATTCCCGGTTAATCCTGATAATGAGATCTTCTATCACCCCGACCGAGACGGGATCAAGGTTTGCCGTCGGCTCATCAAGGAGAAGAAGATCGGGATCTGTCACCATCACCCGTGCGATGGCAACCCTCTGCATCTCACCGCCGGAGAGAGTGACCGCCTTTCGGCCTTCAAAACCGCCAAGTTGAACGAGATCGAGTGATTCAGAGACTTTTTCCTTTATACGTGATTCGGGTTCATGCCTGAACCTGAGGCCAAGAGCGATGTTTTCATAGACCGTACTTTTAAAGACTGCAGGTTTCTGGAAGACCATCCCCATCCGGCGGCGAACCTCAAGGGATCTGTCCGAATGAATGGAAATACCATCAAGGGATATGGAACCTCCGGTGGGAGTATCAAGGAGATTGATCAACCGAAGAAGGGTCGATTTCCCTGCCCCGGATGGTCCGATGATTGTAAAGAACTCTCCTTGTTCAATATCAGCGGAGATGCCGGACAATACATCAGTCTCACCAAATCGTTTGGATATCCCATCTATTCTGAGCATCATATATCACCGGTTCTGGACTATCGCAAGGAGGAGATTGATCACAAGTGCAATCAGCAGGAGAATGATACCAAGTGCAATCGAGACGGAGATGTTGCCCATAGACGTCTCAAGTGAGATCGCGGTCGTCAGGACACGGGTGTGCCCCTTGATGTTCCCTCCGATCATGATTGCTGCTCCGACTTCCGAGATGGCACGTCCAAATCCAAGCACAACAGCGGCCATGATCGCATATCGTGCTTCAGATACAATAGATCGGAGGAACTGTATCCGTGTCGCGCCAAGCGAGTGGAGGGTATCCCTGATCATAGGATCAATATTAGAAAGGGCAGAGATGGTAAGCCCTATGAGAATCGGAAGGATCAGGATCGTCTGGGCGATTATCATCCCTTCCGGGGTAAAGAGGAGGCGAAGGAAACCGAACGGGCCTGCTCTGGAGATCAATAAAAAGACGAAGAGACCAACGAGGACGGTAGGGAGGGCATAGAGTGTCTGAATGAAGCTGACAAGACCCCGTTTCCCCGGAAATTCTGAGAAGGTGATGGTCGCCCCGATAGGAATTGCAATCAGGGCGCCGATAAGCGTTGCAGTGAGGGAGATGACAATGCTGCGGATCGAGATCTCGATCACTTCGGGGTCAAGGGTGATGATCAGGTGAAGAGCGGTGAGGAAGCCGCTGACGATCTCATTCATACAGATAATCCCTGTTTACTACGCCGATAGCGAAGAAAAAGATGGTGTTGTCAGAGCACCGGCTCTGTCACTTCAGACTGGGGAACACCCATGATCTCCCAGTTGCCTTGTGCAGGGAAGAAAAGAGGTTCGCCATATTCGGGGAGACCGAAGGTAGCGATCTCCTCTTGTGCCTCATCAGAGATGAGGAAGTTGATCCATGTTTTTCCAAGATCAATATCAATCCCTGTATGCGTCTTTGGATTGATCAGCATGGTGGAGTAGACATTCAGAAGAATATCCCCCTCAGCAACGATCGGGACGATCCCAAGGTCTCCCTTGTATGCAAGGAAGGTACCGATATCCGAAAGGGTATATGCCTCCTTCTCATTTGCCATCACGAGGGTCTCACCCATCCCACGTCCGACTTCAACATACCATAATCCGGAATTCTGAATATCTCTGGCATAATCATATCCGGCAGACCGCCAGATCGCCTTCTCCTTTGCGTGAGTACCTGACTCATCCCCCCGGGAGATAAAAGCAATACCCAAATCCCCGGCAGTTCCCAATTCAAGGAGTCTCCTGAATGCCTCCTCAGGTTCTGCTCCACGAATCCCGGCCGGGTCCGATTCAGGCCCGAGAAGAATAAAGTAATTATAGGCTACGACACGGCGTTCAACGCCATGGCCTTCTGATATGAACGTATCTTCACGGGATCGATCATGCACCATCATCACATCAACATCCCCCCTCTGCCCATACTCAAGTGCTTTCCCGGTTCCTGCGGATACGATCAGGAGCCTTGCATCATATCTCTCCTCAAAGATCGGCTGGAGATGATCCAGAAGCCCGGTATCATAGAGACTGGTTGTCGTTGCGATTCGGAGCTCGTTCTTTGATGGTGACCCAAACACATCAATCCCGGTGCATCCGGCGAAAAGGAGTGTGAGGATCAGAATCCCCATGATAGTGAATGTCCGTATTTTTTTCATAGGCAACAGAGATAGATGGGTGATGGATCAATATATGAGTTGTCTTTTACCATTTAGTTAATATGTTTAAATTAACCAAGGGATCGGAACAGAATGATCGCATCACATTCTCTTGAAAGAAGGAGGGGGGAGGCGTACTATTCTGAAGAGAAGAGTTCCCGGAGCATGAACCGGTGCGGCCCAAGCTTCCCGCCGAAGTTAGATGCCCCGATATTCAGAACCCCTCCCGCTTCGACAGCCGATTCAATCCCTGCCTTCATCGCCGTTTTTACAGCGTCCTCACCGATGCCATTGATGACCACCTCATAGATTGAGTTGACTCCATCAGGAACCTCGGAGTCAGGGATTGTGCCTCTCAGGGTCGGGCACCAGGCATGGTTTGTGCTTGCGGGCATCGGGAAACGATAATTTTTGCATCCGACTTTTGATCCGCTGCCGACGATCCCCCCTGCAAAGCCTGTGATCACATCAGGGAGAGGCTCGATAGCCCGGACCCCGGCCTCGGCTGCGGTAAGGGCCGTCAACCGATCCGCTGCCATGACAAGGAAGTTGCCTCCTGCGATCCCCTTCACCGTTCCATATCGTTCCTCTCCGATGTACTCCCCCTCCATCACAGGAATTCGCCAGCAGTTTCTCCCACCGACGATACAGCGTTCCTCATAACCATCCCCGAAATAGTGCATACGGGTATGGAAGCGATCGACCGCGTCAGGGAGGCCATCGAATGCCGATGCCGTCGGTGCCGGGAGAATACATTGTGATATGCGGTCACTCACATTGGATCGCATCTGTTTCTTCTCAGCAGAGATGAGGATTGAGACGCCGGGACGGCCATCAGGGGTATCATGAACAACTCCTTCAATCCCGGCTTCACAGGGACAGTAGATCTTGGAGGTTGCAAAGCCGGTTGCTTCCTGTGCCGCTGTATATGCCCACTCCATGGTATCTGCCGTGATGATGATGCGTGATACCCAGATGGGGAATGCCTCTGCAAAGGTATCAAGGATCACCGTCTCCCCAAGCATCATACATTACACCCTCCGGTAGACGACACCCTCCTCGGTCACGATAGCATCCATGACGACATCGTGGGGATCCAGAGGAAGGGAGTCAACCTCCTGGCAGGCAAAGGCGATCCCGATCTTTCTGAGATCAGGATATTGTGCAAGGAAGCGATCATAATATCCGGCACCATACCCGATACGCCCCCCACTCCGGTCAAATCCAAGCATGGGGAGGATGATGGTGTCGACATCTACACCATCTGCCGGGATCTCATTTCCGATCGGTTCGGGAACCCCGAACGTACTTGGAACAAGGACCATCATATCCTCAAGATATGAGAGCCGTAGACTGACATCGTCGCTCTGGATGATCGGAACAATAACCGGATACCCATATGATAGAAGCATCGTTATGAGTGGAACGGTATTGACCTCCTTCTCTTTTGAGGTATAGACCATCACCGTCTCGCCAGATGAAATCAGCCCCATAAGGTGTCTGCAAATTGCCCTGCTCTTTTCAAACCGCTCTTCCGGCGTCTGCATCTCTTTTATATGGCGGAGCCTGTCGCGAATCTCCTTCTTCCCTTCGCTCATGGAGAGTAGTAAATCGGTGTTATATATAAGACTTCAGTTGCTGCTACAGCTCAGGATACATGATCACCAGATCCCGCCATAAGAATGCAATCCTGAAGGGACCGTTTTGGAACGTGATGGATATCCTGATCATCTCTCCAGTACCGGGTATCCCCGTCCTCTCCCGGTTCTTCGATTCGGATCTCCTCACCAGGATAGCCAAGGGCGATAACAAGGAGGATCTGGTAGCCGTCCGGGATCTGAAGGAGGGTTGCAAGCTCCGTCCGCCTGATCGAGCCGAACATACACCCGGCAATACCCTTCTCGGCAGCAGCCAGGAGAATAGTCTGCGCGGCGACACCGAGATCGATTGATGGGTCAGGCTCTGCCCCCTTTGAGGCGATGATGGTTATATATGCGGCCGGACGCTCTCCTTCTGCCGGGCCATCCCATCCCGGGAGATCAAGGGCAAAGAGAAGGCAGGATCGTATCTGCACCGTCTCTTTCTCCTCAACAGAGAGAATATATCTGAGTGGCTGGCGGTTTCTTGCAGACGGGCAGAAACGGGCGATATCGATGAGGTGAACAAGCGTCTCCATTGGTATTCGCTGATCCTCACGGAACCGACGTGTACTTCTGCTTTTCAGGGTGAGGCGTCTGATGCAGTCGTTCATCACTGGTGATTGACGCTTATCCACAATAACCATTCAGCAGTCTGCGTCCAAATCCCATCCATACACCACAGGAAGATATATGCAACCGATGAAAGGAGATATACACAGAGCCACAGGGGGGCGTCCCTGCACGAAGAGTTCAGAGAAGGGACGGCGGTAATCCGGTGATATAGATGAACCAGACCCATACAGAGAAACGATATCCTGATCTTCACCAGGACGGTATCCTGAGGAAGAGAGCAGAGGCGGCAGCAGAGATACTCAGAGACTGCACCCTCTGCCCACATGCCTGTCATGTTGACCGAACTGCTGGTGAGAGGGGAGTTTGCAGAACCGGAGATACACTGGTCGTCTCAAGCTTCTCCCCACACTATGGGGAGGAGGAGCCACTCGTTGGAAAGAGAGGGTCAGGAACCATATTCTTTACCCATTGTAATCTTGCCTGTGTCTATTGCCAGAATCATGATATCAGCAAGGAAGGAAGAGGGTACGAAATATCTGCTGATGATCTCGCAATGATAATGCTAAGGCTTCAGGAGATGGGATGCCATAATATCAATCTCGTCTCACCAACACACCAGGTGGCTGGTATTCTTGAAGCAATCGATATAGCTGCGGGTCATGGATTGACGATCCCCATCGTCTATAATACCGGGGGGTATGATGCTGTCACGACCCTGGAACTCCTTGATGGTGTCATTGACATCTATATGCCGGATGCAAAATATGGAGATGATGAGATTGCCAACGATCTCTCAGGAGCACCGGATTATGTTGAAAAGATGCACGATGCGCTGAAAGAGATGCACCGGCAGGTTGGAGATCTTGTGATACGGGATGGTATTGCCAAGCGGGGTATGATCATCCGGCACCTCGTCCTTCCCGATGATCTCTCCGGTACCCGGGCGGTGGTTGCGTTCATCGCAGAGGAGATCTCAACGAATACATATACGAACATCATGCCCCAGTACAGGCCGGCATTCAGGGTTGGGAGACTGGAGCAGAGATATCAATCCCTTCAGCGTCGGATAACCGGGAAGGAATATGAGGATGCAATCAGGAGTGCAGGAGCGGCCGGGCTGAGGAGAGGGATCAATACAAAAATTGAATGATATTTCGACATTCTATTGAATATAAACAGATAACTGCGGAAATGACCGCAGTTAAAGGCATATATTTATTATCAGAAGAACCATCATCCTCATGATAGGTATGAGAGGAAAAATACTTACCGGAGCAGTTTTGGTCCTGGCTGCCTGCTGCCTCCTTGGTGCAGGCTGTGTCACAGAGGAGCCCCCCGTTGATGTCAGCGGGATCGGTGTTGTGACATATATCGATCTTGAAGGTGGGTTCTACGGAATCATTGCAGATGATGGAAGAGAGTACCTTCCCATGAACCTCCCTGAAGAGCTTAAAGTTGATGGAACAGAAGTCGTCTTTGCCGGGGAGATCAGGGATGATGTTGTAACGATACAGCAATGGGGAACTCCCCTCTGGATCACAAGTATCGTCAAAGAGGAGGAAGAGCCGTACATCAGAACGAGTGGTGTTGTCACCTACATCGATCTTGAAGGAGGATTCTATGGAATCATCGCTGAAGATGGCACGCAATACCTTCCATTAAACCTTGATGAAGCATTTGAGGTTGACGGGCTGGCAGTCTCATTTGAGGCGGAGCCCCAGGATGTAGCGACGATCCAGATGTGGGGACAGCCTGTTGAGATCATCGCGATGTCCCTTCATGAGACTGAAGATATCGTCGCCGGAACAGGTACTATCACCTACATCGACCTTGAAGGCGGGTTTTATGGAATCATTGGGGATGATGGAGGACAGTATCTCCCACTGAATCTTGCAGAGGAGCATAAGGTGGATGGATTGAAGGTCTCTTTTACCGGCACGATGGAACGGGATATCGTCACCATCCAGCAGTGGGGCCAGCCAATCACGATCATCGCCATTGAGAAAGCAGGTGATATGCCTGGAATGCCAAATCCTGCCGCAGTCTTTGTGAAAGAACTCGGCTATGAGTATGAGATCCGATCAGGGCCTGATGGTGAGTATGGCGTTGCCATTCTTCCAAACGGGACTGTCATCGATGAGTGGGAACTGTACCGGATGTACCATTAATCCCACACTTTTTTTATACCAGGCGTGTCACCGGTTTACTGCGACAGAAGGGGGCTGAAGAGGAACCAGCATCCGAAGATCAGTAGAAATACTCCACACGCAGAGAGGATCAGGCGATAGCCTCTGTCTGAGAGGAAGAACCGTCCTTTATGTATCCCTGAAGAGACGAGCGTCAGCCACCCGACATCGGCTGTCCAGTGACCGGCGATTAACAAGAGACCGGCTATCATACCCGCTTCAAGAGAGCTCCAGAGAAGAGCTGCACCGATAGAGAGCCACCATATCCAGAAGTAGGGATTGGATATGCTCGTCAGCATCCCGACGATGATCGGACGGCCGGTACTGGTCCCGGCACCGGCTTTGGGTATAACAGCCCCACGTGCAGAGGACAGGGTCAGATACCCGAATATAATGAGGGCCAGCCCCCCGAAGAGGCTGATAAGCCATGTTGCTGAATCGATGAATGAGCCAAGACCTCCAACGATAAGCAGAACAATCCCTATCTCGACGATTACATGGCCAATGCTGACGAGCGGTCCTGCGCGCCACCCTGATGTAACCGACTCATTGATTGTTGCGATCAGTGTGGGACCTGGAGCAAGTGCACCGGTGAGCCCGATGATGAGACCAAGAGAGAAGAAAGTGACAAGATCCTGCATATGACTCTCTGTATGGATATCATCTGCACACAGATGAATAAAGATCATCATCCGTTGATGAAGAGAGGAATAAGCTTTATTTGAAGCCTGTTGCAAGATTTAACTGCTAATTTCTTCGCAGTCAAAGGAACCTATATCTCTTGAGCAAGCAGTTGATTGTATGATCGCTATGCAGCTGAAGTTATTAGTTCCAGTACTGATCATCCTCATGGTGATCAGTACCATCTCACTGCCGGTATCTGCGGCAGCCGATTCAAACGAACGGGTTATCCATACACAGGGGAACGGCGAGGTGATCACCACCCCGGATCGTGTGGAGATATCCCTTGCAGTCGTAACCGAGCATGCTGATGTCAGGACAGCCCAGCGTGATAACGCCAACCAGATGAGCAGCGCGATGGATGCGCTGAAGCGTGCGGGATTGACAAGTGAGGATATGAAAACAACCGGGTATTCAATCTACACGGTGACGAAGAGTGTTGACCCCAAAACAGGGATGCGCCTACCGGCTGAAGAACAGATTGAGGTCTACCGGGTCACAAATACCCTTCTTGTGACAATGAAGGATACGGCCCGGGCAGGCGAGATCATCGATATTGCCGTTGAGAACGGGGCAAATAAGGTTAATTATATCTCATTTACGTTAAGTGACGAGAAGGAGAAAGCCTTACGGGCAACAGCCCTTCAGAATGCGGTTGCCGACTCGCGTGCAGATGCTGATGTTGTCGCAGCAGCACTCGGACTCACCGTCCGGGATGTGAAGGAAGTGACAATTGGAGGAGGGTTTTACCCGGTTGTAAGCCGGATGTACGACAGTATGATGGTTCCGGCAGCAATGGAGAGGGCCGAGACACCGATTGAACCCGGCGAGGTGAAGGTAACAGCGACGGTTTCCATAACATATCTCTGTTGACGATCATCCCGTCTTCCACACCCCATTCACTTTTTCAGAAGGCTGCCATCACAGGTATATCGCCGCACCACCACCAGGTGGCATATCATACGAATACAAATGCTTAATGGGTCTGATTTACAATAGATCACCAGTTAAGAGAGAAAACTCAGGATAGAACGATGGAGCGTACAATAAGTTTTAAAGAACGCCGTTATATAGAAGAGCTCCGTATCCTCACCAAATCAACTGCAATCGACTGTATCATCGATGACCGTTTTGATCGTGTGATATATATCATAAAACCTGGGGATATGGGGATCGCTATTGGAAAACATGGCGATAATATCCGTAAAATGCAGAAAGTACTTGGTAAGCGGATAGAGATGGTTGAATATGCAGATGAACCGGTGGATTTCATCCGGAACATCTTCAAACCTGCAGAAGTGACAGCCGTTCATCTCCCACAGGATACCAATAACGGGATACGCGTCAATGTCAGGAGTAAAAGCGACGTCGGTATCGCCATAGGCAAAGGTGGCTGTACGATAGAAAAAGCCCGTATTATCACCCGTCGATATTTTGGTAATGAAACGGGAGAGATCTCTATTGAGGAAGATCATGGAGCCTGATATTCTCGACGAACTCTGGAAGGTCATTGAAGAGAGGGCGGGCGGATCTGATGAGCAGCGATCATATGTCCGATCACTCCTCTTCCACGAGAAGGGTATTGATAAATCTCTTGAGAAGGTTGGAGAAGAGGCAGTTGAGTATATCCTTGCGATTAAAAACGGGGATACCGGGCGGAGCGTTTCAGAGGCTGCAGATCTCATCTTCCACCTGATGGTGAGCCTGAAGGCAGCGGAGATTCACTTTGATCAGGTGAAAGAAGAGTTAGAAAAGCGGAGAGCCGGAATGAATCTCCATGACTGATTATTCTTCATGATGCACGCTCGTCTCTTATCCTGTCCCGGCAGAGATATCATGGAGTTCCGGGAGCTGATCCGAGGGTACCGCTGCATCCTGTAAAAGCAGGGCATCCACCCGAACTGGTGATTGCAGCCTGACGGCAAGGGCGATCCCATCACTTGGGCGGCAATCTATCGAGAGCACAGCTGACGCCGATTCCAGGGAGATGGTTGCATAATAGACCCCGTCTTCGAGGGTATCAATTGTAATCTCACGGATCGTTGTCTCAAGCTGATTGAGCGTGTCAGCAAAGAGATCATGCGTCATAGGCCTGGCTGAACGGGGCCCGTTAAGCGCGTTACTGATCGATATTGCCTCATATAGCCCAATGAAGATGGGAAGATAGAGGTGATCAGGTGTCTCAAGAAGAACGACCGGAGCCACCCCAAGATCGCTGGTTGCGAAATAAACTCCCTGGATATGACAGGTGATCAGCTCCATATCGTCTCAGATGCGGTCAGGTATTATCAAGTTGTTGGTCATCCCCGATTGAGCCAACTTCACGCCTCACAATGATCAGGCTTGCAACAAGACCGATGGCGATATTGAGATAGTAGAGGATCAAACGCCAGAGCAGGACGAAAACCCCGAGTACAGAGGTGCTGATGAAGAGACCATATACCGTTGAGATAGAGACCTCGGCAACACCTGCACCACCAGGGGTCAGCGGGATCATCATGATCACAGCAATGATCAGCTGGGATACAAACGATTCCAGATAATGCGGTCCGACTCCAAGCCCGATGAGCAGAATTGAGGCGATGATAAACTGGAAGAACCAGAAGAAGCAGGTCATGATGAGCCCGATAAGGAGACCCACTTTTCCTCTTCCAATAAATTTTCCAAGGCTGAAGTGAAAGTTATCAACCTCACGATCAACCTTATCAAGGAACCGCTCGACACGTGCCATATCCCATTTCTTCGTCACAATCCGTGAGATGAAGCGGATGAGCCGTTTCAGGAAGAGAGGGTTCCTGACAGAGAGAACAAAGATGACCAGGCATATCGTCACTAGGAACCAGCTCAGATATATCAGCGTGATAATGGCAGAAGGAAGGTTGATTGACTGCCAGACACCCCCAAGGAGGAAGAGTGATATGACACCCCCCAGTCCAAGGACGATCCCATCAAGGACCCGTTCCATAATCACAATTGCTGTTGCATCTCCAAGCTTCACATCGGCCCGATACAGTTCATGAATTCGGACGGGCTCACCCCCTGCCTGGGAGGGGGTGATGGCCGCAACAAGAAGGTTTGCACAGACAAGATTGAAGCAATGGACGAACCCGACACGATATCCAAGTGAATAGCTCATCATCTTAATACGAAGTGCCCAGCAAACCAGAGCGATGATATGAGAGAGGAGTGCCAGCAGAAGTATCGTCGGGCTGAGATTCTGCAGGGCGATGAGCGTCGCCTCATCATAGGTGAAATACAGGAGCCCCAGAAGGAAGACGGTGCTGAGGCCGATTGATATCCAGATCCACTTCTTATGCTGAGGGTTCATTGTGCATTACCATGATCGAATTACTTTTGTAGGAATTTGGCGACAAAGTACAAACATCTTCTGAAGTCAGGCTGTAAAGAGATGGCGGTCTTTGGTGATCCGAAAGAGGCCGGCCCGGACGCCGGTATCCAGCCAGCCGTATCCATAGCTGAATGCTGCAAGCGCTGATTCTGATTTTCCTTCAATACTACACAACTCTCCTGCCTTTAACCACTCTATTGCAATTGTGTTTATATCAGCGGATATGGACGATAAAAAGCTTGATTCATCCGGGGCAGACTCAATTGAGGTGAGTGCAGTGGAGAGCATCTGGTGATATCGTGATCGCTTCTCTCCAAGTTTGTCATGATCGGATGGGGGGATGATCCCATGCAGGAGGCTGATCTCCGGAAAGAGAGCAGATCCTGATATAATACCAAGATACTGGCCTGCATTGAGCCATCCATATCCATAACACCACGCTGCAAGGGCATTGACCGGATCCCGGGACTGTAAAAAGATCTCTCCATCACTCTGGTATGCCCATGCCATCTCCAGAATCTGATCTGCAACAGCCCTGTATGGAGACGGAATTGGAAGGGAGGGCACAGCATGCTCAAGTGCCTGCGTATACCTCTCAAAGAGAAGGAGAAGAGGGGATGTCATGGTGATGGGGCAAGACCGGCAAAGCGTTCGAGAAACTCCCGCTCCATCATATGCAGCTCGGCCGGAACAACCAGGATATGGAGGGGGGGACCAAAGTCTGAAGAGGAGAGGGTGGAAGCTTCCCCGGCAAGGACAACCGGATCATCAGATCCGGCCCGTGCTATCCCGACATAGAACGGTATCCTGACACCTTTCTTTTCAGCTATCTCCTCCATGATCGCGATCGCTTCCGGTACCTGCATGTACCGCGTATCCTGGATATCAAGATAGACGATGGTATGAAGATTCTGGGCAAGATTGCCGGCAATCACCTCAACAGGTGTCGTGGGCATCCATTTTCCATAAGGGAAGGGGAGAGAACAGGATTTACCAAAGCGGTAGTTCTGAAGACCGGAGAGGCCGCATACCGCACTTGAGATTGAGGCCCCATGGATGATCTGTGTGGGGATCCCCCGTTCGGCAGCACGAATCCGGAGATCAGCATGTGTCGTTGAGACCATCGTATCTCCCCCGGTAAGAAAGACTGCTGATCCCCCTTCAGCAGCATCGAGGATGGGATCAGGGTGCTGTTCCACATCCTCACGGGAGAGGAGGTGGATCTCTTTCCTATAGAGTGACTCCATCGCAGGGATATCAGTTCCCATCAGCCGGGAGGTATAATACTCAAGAAAGACAGCGTCAGCTGCACGGATCGCAGAGAGGCCCTTACAGGAGATGTCATGTTCATCATAAAGTCCAAGTCCGATGAATGTCAGCATTTCATACCTCAAAATGAAAATTTTGTTATCTGATCAACCATTGAATTGATGACATCGCGGCACTGATGGTGCTCATACGCGGAGATAAAGAATACCGGGGTGTCATCCCGAACCTGTAGCTCTGAGCGTATCATCTCTTCAGTCACAGAATAATCGAGATCTGCCTTATTTGCAACGACGATGATCGGGACAACTGTATTTCCTTCGACAATTCCTTTCAGCTGCCGTGCCCGTGGCATCAGATCGGGCCGGGTGACATCGACCATCAGGATGACACCCATTGCATTCCTGGCAAGCTGCGGGATGATCGGATCGAAGCGCTCCTGGCCAGGGGTGCCATAGATATTGATATCAAAGCCCTTGCTTGCCATATGCCCTATATCAAGGGCAACCGTCGTCGGGGTTCCGAGGAGACCGAGGCGATCGACCGACATCCCCGCCTCTGAGACATTCCTGACAAAAGTGGATTTGCCCGTGTCCGGGGGACCGGTGACGACGATCTTTGGAATATATGGAATGATATGGCCGTCAGTTGCGACATAGGGGAGGGAACGGGTTGGGAGCGAGAGCCATGAGACGGTATGAATCGAGAAGAAGTTAAAGAAGGAGACGACACCGGAGCCTGCATGCAGCGTGACGACAAGGTTGAAGGGAGTCTCCTCGAACAGGCTGTCAAGCATCTCTGCCCCGAAGAGGTTGAAATATTCGAAGATGACAGTGACGGAATGATCAAAGGTATCGGGATCAAAGAGAGAGACAGCTCCGTCAAACCCGAACTGATCCGAGAGGAGATCCAGATAGACAAAGATTACATCAATCTTTTCGGTGTTGACGAGCTCCTGGATCTGCGAGACCCACGCATCCCGCCGTTCATGGAGCTCCGGATGGTCCGCTGTAATCGCTTCAACCCCGGCCATATCTATGTACCATATGAGATCCTTATAGCAGTCGAGGTGGTAGCGGCTCTGGGCGGCAACATCGACAAGATATGCATCTTTTGCAGTGAAAGGGGTGATGACGAGTATCTTTTTTCCTGCGACCACAGCCGTGTGAAGCATCGTGATCATAAAATGCTGGCCATCCGCTTCTGGCTCTATCGCAAAGAGGACACGGCTCCCATCAGGGACGCCGCCTTCCAATAACCCATCGAGCGCATCTATACCAGTATATATCATCCTTCCACCACCAGCCTTCCATTTGGATCAAATGTATATGGCAGCCACGGTGTCATCCGTCCCCCAAGGCCGATCACCCGAAGCTCAAAACTCTTCTCTCCTTCCCTGACCTCAACAACACCATTCATCAGCTGCTTGATGACTGAGATGGTTCGTGCATCAAATGACTCATTATTCAGGACATAAAACCCAATCCATTCATTCTTCTTCAGCTTTGCTGAGATGACATGGAGAAACTGATACATCACCTCAAGCTTTCGGTACATCAGAAAGGTCGAGAGTGAATTGACGCAGAATCGTATTGGAGGAGGAAAAACACCCGGAGTCGGGTTCTTCAGGCTCTCATCCACAATGCCTGAGAAGACCTTGCTCATCTTAATGCTGATCCCGGTGAGGTCAACCGGGCTTGCAATGAACTTCATTCGGTCGGTATCCGGGACATTCGGGGCATCACTTTTTGTAATTGCATCAATGACCGCCAGAGCCCGTCTCTCGGTCCCATTCAGTTTGAAATAGTTTGCTACCTCGGCAGCCCGTGCATCGGCAGTCAGAAGGACGCAGTATTCACCCTTTGCGGGGAAAGAGAGATTGTATGCTATTCTCTCAGCACCGGAGAGCGGAGGTGCGAGGATCAGGACATTTGCACCTGATACAAGACCGCCAAGTTGTTCATCCAGTGCCGGGATACCAAACTGGTAGCTGTACATTTGATGATGAATGTATACCATCCAATCTTTAACTAACCTTTTGAAGAGAACAAAAAATAATCATGGGGACATACTTTCGAATCGCCCATCAGCACTACCATCTTCTGGTGATCGAAGAGCAGATGGATGATTCTATTAATAGCCACTTCCAATTACCCCGTATGGGATGGGGTGAGAACGCCGGAGTTGCAGATCAGCTTGAGCACATTGCACAGCTGCTCCTCATCATGGATGAGAACACCTTTAAAATCCGGGCCTATCAGAGGGGGGCCGAGGCGGTACGGCAGTCATTGCAGCCGATCAGCCAGATGAGACGGGAGGATCTCCTGGAGATCAGGGGGGTTGGTAAAGGGATTGCTGAGGCGATCATCTCGATCATTGAGACAGGCACCTGCAATGAGCTTGAGTCATTGATGGAGAAGATTCCCCCGGATCTCCCGGAGCTCCTGGAGATCGATGGAATTGGTCCAAAAACAGTCCAGAAGCTCTGGAGGCATCTGAATATCACCTCGATCCAGGAGCTGGAGGACGCGGCGCGAAGTCGGCGGATACGCTCGGTCCGGGGGCTTGGGGCAAAGAAGGAGGAAGAGATCCTCCGTGCTGTCACGGTCCATAAGAACAGATCCGGAAGGATGCTCCTCTCAGACGCAGAAGCGATAGGAGAGGAGATTATTGGAGTTCTCCCCCCTGGAAGGTATTCCTTTGCTGGATCACTCCGCAGAGGAAGAAGTACAATAGGGGATATTGACATTGTCACAACCAACCCGGCGGTATCGGTGAACCCCGGGTTGAGAGACATTGCCTCAGAGATGATCGATGAAGGAACCAAAAAGACATCCTTCTTCTTCAAGGGGAAGCGGATCGATATCCGGTTTGCTGACCCAGCAGAGTATGGTGCGACACTCCTCTACCTCACCGGATCAAAAGAGTTCAACATCAGGCTTCGGGAACGGGCAATCGCCCGCGGGCTTCGGCTGAATGAATACGGCCTCCTTGATCAGAAAACAAAGGAGCTGATCCGGTACCCTGACGAGGAGATGATCTTCAGACAGCTCGGCCTCTCCTTCATCCCTCCGGAACTCCGCGAGGACCGGGGTGAGGTGGCGAGGGCAGAATCCGATACACTTCCATCTCTTGTCGAGCAGAAAGATATACGCGGGGATCTTCATGCCCACTCGACCGGATCGGATGGGACAATGACCATCAGCGAGATGGCTGAGCTTGGGGATCGGCTCTCCTATGAATATATCCTCTGTTCAGATCATTCGGCATCTCTCGGTGTTGCACGCGGCCTCTCTGAGGATGGGCTGAAGAGGCAGGCACATCAGATTGAGATCGCCAACAGGGATCATACATGCCGGATTCTGAGGGGGATCGAGGTTGATATTCTCGCAGACGGGCGTCTGGGGCTCCCGGATGCTGTACTCGCAGATCTCGACTGTGTCATCGCCTCAATCCATTCAGTGCTCCATCAGGAGACAGATACCATCACAAGGAGGATGATCACAGCGATGGAGAACGAGCATGTCGATATCATCGGACACCCGACCGGCCGGCTCATCGGGAGGAGGGAGCCGTCTGCCATCGATATGCCAAGGATACTGGCAGCCGCAAAAGAGACAGGGACGGCGCTGGAGCTGAATGCATCACCCTACAGACTCGACCTTGATGATATTTATCTGAAGAATGCAATAGAGTTAGGAGTGATGATCGCCATCGGAACCGATGCGCACCGGCCCGGTGAGTATGCACATATGCGATATGGAGTGACGACGGCACGCCGGGGATGGTGCAGGACGGATACTATTCTGAATACAAAGACTCTGAGTCAGCTGATGGACTTCTTCCGATGATACACACCATATATGAATACCTGCTTCTGAGGGATCTTACAACAGTTCCGGCAGAGATCTGCTTCATGCTGACGATCGATGATCTCGGATCCGCCCCGGATCGTATCTATGATATCGTCACATGGTCTCTTGAGGTGGCCGGGATCAGGATGGTGACCTTTCATATCGATACTGAGGATCCTGCAGTATGCGAGCCTTATATTGAGGAGATCAGGAAGGTGTCGGGGATTGCCCATCTTCATCTCCATCAGGGAGAAGAATATCTTGAGGCAGGGAAGGGGCTCTCCGTTATGGTCGTCATCGGGAAGAGTGGCAGATGGGAAGTGACCGAGAGTATCCGGAGGATAGCAGAAGAGGGGGTGGATCCCTGCGACATTACCGAGGAGATGATCGAGGAGCATCTCACCTTCAGGTGTGCGCCTGATCTCATTATCAAGACCGGAGGGAGTCACCTGACCGACTTTCTCATCTGGCAGTCGGTCTATTCGGAATTATTCTTCCTTGATATGAACTGGGAGTTCTTCAGAAAGACAGATTTTCTCCGTGCGCTCCGGGACTACCAGTCACGTACACGGAGATTTGGCGCCTGAGCAGCGCTGATCAAAGACCCTGATTGCCCTGAGGAGATCGATCTTTCGGAACTGCGGCCAGTAGGGGGCACAGAAGTAGACTGAAGATTCATTGCCATTTGCCAGCCAGGGGAGGAAGTTTGATGTCCGGTAATCATTCCCCGTCCTGATGATGAGATCGACCGGGGGGAGGCCGAGGCCGCCATAGAGGTTTGCCTCAACCATCGCCGGGGTGATCTCCCCAGGAGTCAGCTCCCCATCCTTCACCCTTTGGACCAGCCGACGGGCAGCATGAACGATCTCATTTCTCCCACCATAAGCAACGGCAACATTCAGAAAGTGATTGCTGTACTCTTTTGTTGCTTCTTCTGCATCCTCTATGCATTTGAGGAGATCCTCTGGCAGGAGTGACCGATCACCAACCATTCTGACCCGGATCTTGTTGTTATGCACACGTTCGTCACTGAGGACTTTGATGAATCGATCCTTGAAGAGGGCAAAGAGCTCTTTGAGTTCGCCATCACTCCTCTTGAAGTTCTCGGTTGAGAAGGCATAGAGGGTGATATGCTTAATCCCAAATTCACGTGCCCAGTCAAGCATCGTCTCGGTTGTGTCGGCACCCTGCCGATGCCCATAGCCATCATGCAGCCCATGCTCCTTTGCGTACCGCCGGTTCCCATCCTGGATGATGGCGATATGGGAGGGGATATGGGTGATGCTGTTTCTCAGGATCCGATAGTAGACCGGTTCGATGAGGGTTCTGAAACTCACAGCGGGTTCACCTCAACGATCATTCCTCTGTTTGGATACCGTTCGATTATTGAGAGTTCAAGTCCTGAGACCTCTGTAAGTTCATCGAGGAGCCACCATGCACACTCACAGCTGCCATCCTGCTGCATCTCATAGCTCTCTTCATCGAACTCGGCGATGATGTCTCTCAGGTCGCCATCGGATCTGATGATCCCATAGGTGATGGTGCCATCATCGGTGATATCATCGAAGGGGCGGGCGGTCATGGTTGCGATCCGGATGAGGCGTTCCCTCAGCTGGACGGAGTCCTTGAACCCTGATGAACAGAAATGAACCTTTGGATCGCCGGTGATCTCTTCTGCCCACCCGGCAGCACCCTCGATTGCGTTATGCAGGTCATCAGTCGGCTCCATCCCCCGTCTCCGCATCTCATTGGCACAGGTCTCACCCCACTCGAGTTCATTGATATTGAAGAAGTCGAGGAGCGGGAGCATCGGTTTGAGACTGGCGATCCCCTGAAGGGATGGAACCTCAATCCCGATGGCAAATCCCATCTCTTTTGCGAGGCGTGCGGATTGTGGGTAGTCGGTCTCCATGATATGATCCCAGACCTCATACGGGGGGTGCATCCGGATCTCATCGACAATACCGGAGAGGGCAGAGAGATCCTCTTCTGTTGGTGCCCGGCCGGTATAGAGATGGATCTGGTGATCGGATCCGAAGTGTCCTTTCAGGAGCCGGCAGTACGAGACGACACGATCCCGGACAAGGAGCGGTTCGCCTCCGGTGATGCCGGTGCCGAGGGCATCCATCGCCTCTGCTTCGGCAATAATTCCGGCTTCCGAGGAGACCTCACGATCATTTGCAAAGATGACATCGAGGTCCTTTCGTTCGACAGAGAGGGGACAGTACCAGCAGGTCCGGTCACAGAGGCCGGTGACGAAGAGGACGAGCTTGGCACCCTGAAAGCAGAGTATGCAGCCCTCACTTGGGAGATCGGGGATGAGGGGTTCGGATGGATGCTCTGGATAGTGGTCTGTCGGAGATAGCGTCATGAAGGTCTCTCTCTATATTGTGCGGCAGGGAGTAAAACAGTACCCTGAGAGGCAATGGGTGATGTCCCGGATACGTAGATTATTAATGGTAATGATACCATCTACCAGTATGCCGAAGCGACCAAACCGGTCCAAAAGACGAGACGCAGATGATGCTCTCTCAGAGGTTATCGGGTTTATCCTGATCCTCGCGCTGATAGCGATATTTCTCTCAATCTGGATGACATATGTCGTTCCGGCTGAGGGGCGGCAGCAGGAGATCGAGCATATGAATTATGTCCGGGACTGGTTTACGCAGTATAAGGTGACGGCGGATTCGCTCTGGATCAATCATGGGGATGATAAGTCGCTGACCGGGATGACCTTTTCAAATTCCCTGGTGCTCGGGTCGCAGGGGGGGGCGACACAGGCAGGGGGGTTGTTTATGCCGGTGATGAACCCGATAGGATCGACGGGGGGAATTGCGGTGACAAACAAGAGTGAGTTCATCGTCATTGGTGGCGAGCGTTATCCATTGTCAATTCTGGAATTTGAGACAACGAATAACTACTGGATACCACAGTCATATTACTATCAGATGGGAGGGGTTTTCCTCAGACAGCCCGCGGGAACGGTTGCACGGGTAGCTCCATTGATACATTTTTCTCAGGATCATACTGAAATTGTGATCGTCCAGATTACCTCAAGGAGGGCTTCGGGGATGTCCGGACAGGGACCGGTCAGGGTGGATACGGAGTTGAATAGAGCCGACAAAATACTAACTGAAGGTACGATGCCAATTATTTTTGAACTAAGGGATGCAAATGCGGCAAAAGGGTGGGCAAACATACTGAAGGAGCGGCGGGAGCTTGCTGATTTAACAACCAGCAATGTGAGTATAGATCTGCCACCCAATGATAAGGTTATTACAATCACTCGTCCGGATAACAAGAATGATGTCAGCTATCACATTGTTGAGTTGGTCGTTTCAGTCCAGTCAATTGCATCAGGGGTGGAGTAAATGAGGCAGAGGCAATATGAGGCTATATCGGAAGTCATTGGTTCAATTCTATTAATATCCCTGGTCGTCCTTGCTGTGGCTATTATTGGTGTCGGGTTCCTCTCTCAGCCACCGCCTGTGCAGACACAGAGTCTGAATGTGATTGCAGGATATGATAAAGATAATAGGACACTGTACCTCCTCCACGATGGGGGGGATCTGATGCTGCCAGGGGAGTATTATATCCTGATCGACAATGAGAGACAAGTTTTTCCAACGGCAGAATGGAAGGTTGGAGAGAGGTATCCAATCGACAATGTTGACGAAGAGCCACAGCGTATCCAGATCGTCTCCCTAAGCGGGGGGCAACAGAATCTTATCCGAGAGACAGGTATCGGGCAGGTGACAGGAGGGGGTGCACCTGTAACTCCCGGACCAACGCTGACCCCAGGACCAACACCGACACCAGGCGAGTGCACTCCAGAAGAGCTGGAGGAATATCTTAACCGCACATATATCAGTAAATTTTCTGAAGAGCTGAATAACGACGCGATATACCTTACACGATACAGGATCGGGAATTCAGCCTCAATTTCAGGCTGGGTAAATATGACAATTAATAGCACAGGTTCGTATATTGTCACACCAGGTCAGGGAAATAACCCTCCAGTCATAACAGATCTCAATGTAAATGACAGACTGGCTATTCAGTATGTAGATGGCAATCAGGCCAGCGCGAATATCTTCTCCGTAGGAGGGAAAGGTTGGGCATTTGCCGGGGATAACACAAATATTTACATTAATCCAGGTCAACCAGATGAGGAATCATTCACAAATACAAATCTCATTGATAGCTGGATTTTATCCTTTGATGGGTATGATTCGACCCTCACATTCCAGGTGGGTGGAACACCCCAAAATACATTTACACGGTTATTTATTAGAAACCAGACAAACCCGGAAGTGGAGGGCCCAGACACCAATAGATGGAAATTCTATAATATTGAACCCGCAAAACCATCGCTTCTGATATTTAATTTCCCAAGGAAAAATGCTGATGGTTACTTGCAATTCATCGGAAATGTATCCAAGATAGAACGAAATGACGTACTCTACTGGTCAAGACCGTAGCTTGATTAAAGAAGGGATAAAATTATGGTCAGCCGAAAGAATATTCACACAACCGCCGCCTCAGAACTGGTCGGAACACTGATCCTCACATCCCTCATCATCCTTGTCATCGGGATCGTCGCGGTGAGTCTCCTCTCCCAGGGACCTCCAGGGGCGGTGCCGGCACTCCGGGTGGATATTCATAATGACTCAAAAGAGCTGGTTCTGATCCATCGTGGAGGAGATACGCTCTTCCGGGAGAAGACCAGGCTTTTTGTGGATGGCGTGGATCATACTCCGAATTTTACTACTCCTGAAGGTAAGAGATGGACGGAATATGGTGCCGGAGACTGGCTTGTCCTTCCTCCTACAATAATGCCCCACCGGAATGATATCAGTGTGCAGATCGTCCATACCGCACCGGATCTCCCGGCACTTCTCTTCACAATTGGGGATATCGGGGTACCGCCGGGTCCGTGGCCGGATCCAACGGAGAAATATAATCTGATGCTGGTTTCTGAACCGGATGAGGGTGGAACCGTCAATGGTGCAGACCAGTATGAGGCCGGAGAAGAAGTTCTCGTATCTGCACAGCCCAGCGCAGGCTACCAGTTCATTAACTGGACACGAAATGGCGTGGAGATAGCCAATACCTCAGCATTCACCTTCACGATGCCGGCAGAAGATGTAGCCCTTGTTGCAAACTTCGTTCAGGTGGAGGCCGACGGATTCACTGTGGAGGCATGGGTGAGGTGGAACCGGGATCCAGCACCTCCGGACCGGACGCACAATTTTGCCACCATTGTCGTTGATGGAACAAATGATACCAACAGGCGGTATCACCTGCAGCATATCGAGAATAATACAAAGTTCGAGCTTGTCATGAGAACCGGGGAGGCTGCTCCGGGCAGCCAGAGTATTGTTCGATCAGCCACCACACCGGAGCGTGATACCTGGTATTATGTTGCCGGTGTCTACAATCAGACCCTTGGGGAGATTGTGCTCTATGTCAATGGCGTCCCGGATATCGGACAACAGTTTGGTGCGATCAGCACCGCAGGACTTATCCCATCACCGAATCTGTACCAGGTCGGAGGCCCGGACGGGATCACCTGGTTCACAACACAGACTGACAGGAGGAAGTTCGACGGCAACATCCTCTGCCTTCAGACACATGAACGGGCACTCACACCAGAGGAGATCCTCGACCGGTACAATGCCGGATGCCCTCCTGTGGTTAACTTTACCTCCAATGTCACGACAGGAACTGCACCGCTGACTGTTCAGTTTACCGATCTGACGACGCATGCTCCGACCACATGGGCATGGGACTTTGGGGATGGAGGCACATCCACAGCCCGGAATCCAACCCATACCTATCTGGCACCAGGGACGTATACAGTGAGCCTGACGGTGACGAAGAGTGGGGTCCAGGAGACCGCAACGAAAGTCGGCTATATTGTCGTCGCTGGTCAAGAGTCATTTGTTGATTTCATTATTAATGAGAATGTCTTTGTGTACGGGAACGTGCTCAGTTTTGCAGGAGACGACGTCACCGGGCCGGGATCGACTGTGGTGATAACCGGTGGGCTGGATACGGGAGATACAAATCTGGGAGCTTCAATTGATGTCACCACCATCTACATCAATGGCGATGTAGCGCTAAGCGATGGATCTGCAGGCCTTGGATCCCAGAGCCACCCTGGGAATATATATGTAAATGGAAATCTTGACTTGTGGACAGGAACACGAAACATCTACGGTGATGTCTTTGTTGCCGGAGACTTCAGATTGAAAGATGCCCGTATCCATGGGAACGTCTATGTCGATGGGGATCTCGAATTGGGATGGACACCATGGCTTGCAGATGATGCCCGGATATACTATACCCGAGCGATTACGCATCCAGCAAATTATGATGTTAATATTCTTGCCAAATGCATCCACCAGCCAACGGTCCCCGGATTCGATATGCCGGGTCAGGAGATCTCTCCGACAAAAGCCGCTGAGTGGTATGCAGCACGCGGGTATGTCTCTGGGGGAGAGCTGAGGGATGGATTAAAGATATATGCTCCAAGCTATACCGGAACCTTTAGTTGGTGGCCAAATCCTCCTCCATATGAAAATGTCATTATCATTGCACATTCAGGTGACATCATAATTACAGGATTAGGGGCCGAGGGGATTACCGGCGTTTTCTTTGCACCAAAAGGCAAAGTTATCTTCGGAGGGGAGTTTCTTGAAGGTGTTGTCATCGCCCGTGATGGGTTCTTCTTTGGAAATGAGGGGACACGTGTCACCTTTAAAAACCTCAACCAATACATCGGAGACCCAAATGATTACCCATTCTGAGGAGAAGACTATGAAGATCACCAATATTATAAAAAGAAACCTTATTTCTTAACAATGTTCATTTCAAACATATATCATACTTCAAATGTTGGATGAAAATATTAATAAACTCACTGTAACATTATTACCATATATCACTCTATCAATGCAATAATCAACCTGGAGAGAAAGATGGCGTCAGGATTGAATGAAGAAGCAGTGACAGCGGTTGTCAGTACCATCCTGATTATACTCATGGTGCTCGCCCTCGGTGCTATTGTATTTGCCCTCGTGTACGGAATCCCCGGGGGTTTAACGAAAACTGCCTATATTGCAGTTGAGTCAAATGTTGAGTCAATGAATGGTTCTGATTATATAACACTCCATCATAAGAACGGGGATACCGTAGCCCTGAATGGATCTGGTGCTGAACGGAGCCCGAAGATCGATGTCAGGATCACTCATGCGGGTGGAGAGCAGATACGTGCAGAGCCTGATGGTCCGATTGTCTGGGGTGCCGGCCAGACATTGTATATCTATACCACATCAACAGGCCCGGTCATCACAACCAATCGGACATCTGCCATGACCTCCCTTGGATTCGGGGGGCGGTCAATAGATCTTATAATCGTTGATACCGATGCTGATGTTCTGGTGTTTGGAAAGACAATCGCCGGAGGAGGATGGATTCCGGATCCCTCTGAGGTGCCGGTAGCAAACTTCACAGCCAACACCACATCAGGATATCCCCCACTTACTGTACAGTTCATCGACCAATCCACCGGGCTGCCAACGGCGTGGAGCTGGAGCTTCGGTGACGGGAATATATCTGCCCTACAAAACCCGATGCATACATTCAGTAGTCCCGGTTCCTTCACCGTCACCCTGACGGCATCAAACCCGAATGGGAGTAGTATTAAAACAAAAGAGAATTTCATCATCGTTATAAACCCGGTTGATCCACTCCCGGTAGCTAACTTTGTTGCAAACGCTACCGAAGGAGAGATCCCATTAATCATCCAGTTTACCGATACCTCCACAGGCACACCTGATGCATGGGATTGGGACTTTGGAGACGGAACAACATCGGTTGAACAACATCCGATCCATACTTACACCACGGCCGGGTATTATAATGTTACACTGACGGTGGCAAATGCAGCAGGGAATGATTCAATTACAAAGACCAATTTCATACACGCAAAGGGTTTTGTCGATTTCGTCATCGATGAGAACGTCTTTGTGTATGGGAATGTGCTCAGTTTCAGTGGGAATAGTGTCACCGGACCTGGAGCCACGGTGGTGATCACCGGTGGGTTCACAACTGCTGATATTAATCAGGGAGCCGCGGTAGCAGTTTCAACCATATACTTTGATGGAGACGTGAATCTTCTATCTGGGAGTGCGGGACTTGGATCATCTACTCAGCCAGGTAATATCTATGTAAACGGAAACATGAACCTTAATGGAGGGAGTAGAAATATTTATGGTGATGTCTATGTCAAAGGCGATGCCTCAATCAGAGGAGTAATTTTGCATGGAACATTCTATATCGATGGAAACCTTATCCTTGGAGAAACTGGAGTCAATGACTTTATTTTTTCAGAGAATACCAGATTATATTATACAGGTACTTTAGTACATCACTTCAATGAACCATATCCACCTGAGGTTCAATATATTTTAGATAGATGTATACAAGATTCATCGGTCCCCGGATTCGACATGCCGGATCAGGATATTCCCTCCACAAAATCTGCTGACTGGTACGCAGCACGTGGGTATGTGTCAGAGAGTCCCTTGATAAGTAACATGAAGATTTATGCACCAAGTTATACAGGAGCGGTAAGTTGGTGGCCAAATCCTCCCCCATATGAAAATGTCATCATCATAGCCCATTCAGGGGATATTACAATTACAGGAGATGATAATGTGATTAAAGGTGTCTTCTTTGCACCAAACGGCAGGGTCACCTTTAACGGGGCAATCCTCGAAGGTGTCGTCATTGCCCGTGACGGGTTCTATGTAACGAGTGGCGGGACACAGGTCACCTTCAAGAACCTTGACCAGTACATCGGAGATCCGAATGATTATCCATTCTGATCTCTATCTTTTGGAGCCCCGGCAATCAGAACCAACCGCCATACAGAACGGACCATGGAAGGAGCAGACATGAAATCCCAACCAAATGATGCAGTGTCTCAGGTAATTGGCGTATTCCTGATGATCGCCCTCGTCTCCATACTTGCAATCATCATCTATGGCTCTATCTATGGCCTCACCTCCACAGTTGTCCAGCCGCCGTTCATCGCCATTGAGAGCGAACTCCATGATCCCGATGGCACACCCTACATCGAACTCCGGCATAAAGGCGGGGATACCATCTTCCTGAACACAACCGGCGCAGAAAAGGGAAAAGTACTTGATCTCTTTGTCACCATGCAAAGCCAAAGAGTCCGGGCGGTTCCGCTTGCCCCCATGAACTGGGGCCCGGGAGAAAGCATCTATATGTTCAATACATCTGAGGGACCCCGCCTCACAAAGGACAGGATGATTGCCATCAGTTCCGGTATTGGATGTGCACCGGGTGAACGATCAATTACCGCAGTTGATATTGCATCCCAGCTGCTGGTCTTTATGGAACATATATCCGTTCAAGGATTGCTGCCCGGCCCCGTTCCCACGCCATCACCAATTCCCGAGGCAGTCGAGTATGTAACCCATACACAGACCTCGATAACCTTCAGGGTGAATAACCCGGATGGCACCCCATATGATGGAAGTCTGCCAGGTGCTGCCTCACTTCGTGAGCGTCCCGGCAATGCACTTGTCGATCAGGCAGTCGTCATCTCAGCCAATGCCGTATGGAATCCAAATATCAACAGCAATGGCATTGCTACCCTGACATACACAAACCGGAACTTTGCCGGAGTCGGAACTGCTGTGGTCACTCCAATCATCATCGAGTCAACTGACGGAGCAAAAGAGATCAGATTACGGATACTCCTGCAACTCAACCAGAACTGGATACAGGAGGTTGAGGTGACCGGATAATCAATATTATCGTCACCAACGTTCTATTGAAACATGAAACAAAAGTAGAATAGTATAGATTTATAATATATTATTTTAATAATTCAGAGGTTTTTGGAGGATACAGACATGGTTGCAAGAAAACATCACGATGCAGTCACCCCGGCAATCAGCGTCATGCTGCTCGTCCTCCTCACCACACTCATCGCGATAATCATCTACGCCTTCATCTACGGCATTCCCGGAGGCCTCGAAAAGTCAGCGTATGTCGCCGTCGGGACGGACGTGGACATAGTCAACGGAACAGAGTTTCTCACCATCACCCACCGGGGCGGCGACGATGTCTTCCTGAATGGATCAGGCGCCGCCCGTGGCATCCCGATCGATATCAGGACAACGGCGGCCGGGGGCGGATCGGTGCTGGCGCGAGCAGACGATCCCGTCACATGGAAGCCGGGAGAGACGATCTACCTCTATAATACAGCAGAAGGCCCAAAGATCACAAAGGATAGAAACGCTGCCGGGGCAGGCACCGGCTTTCCTGCAGGATCTCTTGACCTTGTCATCATCGACACGAATGCCAAGGTACTTGTATTTGGATCCACCCTTGCCATGGCAGGCAGCGGGCCGGGGCCGGCTGATCCGCCTGTAGCAGGCTTTGCTGCTGATCAGTATTCAGGACCAGCACCCCTTACCGTCCAGTTCACCGATACCTCGACCGGCGTGATCGGATCCTGGATATGGGACTTTGGGGACGGGGGGACATCGACTGCGCAGAGCCCGGAGCATACCTTCACCGATCCGGGGACCTACACCGTTACACTTACGGTGGCGAACAGTTTCGGATCCAACTCTACCGCAAAGGAGATTGTGGTTACCTCTGAGATTGCAGGCTTTACAGTCGAGGCGTGGGTGAAGTGGAATAAGAATCCGGCTCCCGGTTCAAATAATGAGCGGTGGGCAACAGTTGTCATTGATGGTAACACCGATAGTAACCGACGATACCACCTCCTGCATAACCATGGCAATACACGATTTGAGATTGCTATCAGAACACCGGATTCAACAGGCGTCGGGGATTATATTCAGTCAGATACACAGCCCATGGAAGGCATATGGTATTACCTGACCGGGGTGTACAACCAGGAGACTGGCCACCTTCTCATCTACGTGAACGGCAATCCAGAGCGCAGTCTGGGAGTGAGTACTGTGGGACTGAGGCCATCACCAGGTGCATATCAGGTCGGCGGTCCCGATGGCATTACCTTTGGCGGAAGCCTGAATCAACGAAAATTCGACGGCGAGATCCGCGGCCTCAGCACATACGAGCGGGCGTTAAGCCCGGCTGAGATCCAGACGAGGTTTAATGCCGGTCTGCCCTGATGAGACAACATAAATTAATCAATGAATACAGGGTGGCGAAATTCCTTTGATTCCCCATCAACGCCCCCTGTCTGTTCCGCATCCCTGTGTCCGAAACAAAAACTTCTATATGCCAGAACGCAGATAGAATGAGGAAACGCGATAATAGTCTAGTGGTAGGACAGGGGCTTCCCAAGCCTCTAGCCCGGGTTCGAATCCCGGTTATCGCATCGGAATGCACTCTTCTCAGAGCTACGCCATCAGCATAATTACAGAGAACAAACGGGGTGTTCTCCGGGATATTGCCATCATTCTTGCAAGCCATAATGTCAATATCCTGACGATTCAGCAGGAGATCATAAAAAGAGGGCCTGAGGCGGGGCTTGCCTGGGCAGATCTCGAGATTGAGGAGGTCGAGGATTATGGAGCAATCGTTGCAGACCTTGCCGCCCATCCCTATGTCCGGGAGGTGGAGACCCACGAATCCTTCTCAAAGATATTCGGACAGCGGGTGATCATCATCGGGGGCGGCGCCCAGGTCGCCCAGGTCGCAATGGGTGCTGTGAACGAGGCTGATCGGCATAATATCCGGGGAGAGCGGATCTCGGTGGATACAATCCCTCTTGTGGGGGAGGAGACGCTCGCTCTTGCGGTGGATGCCGTCACCAGACTGCCCCGTGCATCGATACTGGTTCTTGCCGGCTCCATCATGGGTGGAAAGATCAGCAAGGCGGTGGAGAATGTGAAGGCAGAAGGGATACCCGTGATAGCCCTGAAGATGGCAGGAAGCGTCGTTGATCATGCCGATCTCGTTGTCACGGATCCGATCCAGGCAGGGGTCTTTGCCGTAATGCATGTCTCTGGGAAGGCAGTTTTTGATATAAATCGTGTAAAAGGGCGTGAATTCTGATGGATGATATAATTCAGCGTGCTGTAACCGTACTTCGGCGGGACGGGATCATCGTCTACCCGACAGATACCATCTATGGTCTTGGTGGCGATGCGTTCTCTGATATAGCAATTGAACGGGTCTATGAGGCGAAGAGCAGGCTTCGGGGAAAGCCGGTATCAATAGCAGTCTCCGACATCGAGATGCTCGCCTGTGTCGCATATATTGATGAGAAGGCGATGGGGTTCATCAACAGGTTCCTCCCGGGCCCCGTCACCGTGATACTCGAGGCAAAAGGATGTGTTCCTGATGAACTGACCGGAGGAACCGGGAAGATCGGGATCAGATGGCCGGATCACAAGATCGCACTTGCCATCATCAGGGAGCTGGATGCCCCGATCACCGCAACAAGCGCCAATATCTCCGGTGAGATCTCCCCAAGGCGTATCTCTGAAGTGAATGTCAGAAATGATCTCGTCGTCGATGGGGGAGAGCTGCCGGGAACACCAAGCACGGTCGTGGATCTCCAGAACAAAGAGATCATCAGGCCGGGCAGTCAGCTTGACGAGATCGTCGACTACCTCATCAGGATGGGCTGACGGTGGCAAAACCGATCCGGCTCAGGGATTTCGTCGCCACAGAAGACGGGGCAATCTATTCGGTCGCAGTCTATGATAACGAGACGCATGCCGGCTGTATCCTCCGGTACCTCCCGGATCCCGACGGGGAACGAAGAGGACCGGACGGGGTACGGTACCGGAAGGTAGAGTTTGAGGACGCGTACACATGGATCCAAAATAACCGCCCTGAATGGGCTGATACCGTCCATCGAATACCGCTATCAGAGATTGCCCGTGTCTTCAAGCCTGAGGAGATGATGGCAGCCATGCAGGATCGTATTCCCCGCCTCCAGCGGCTGATGAAGCTCTTCCCGCTTCCTGAGGGGGCGGTCGGCTGCACCGGTTCCCTCCTCTGCGGACTGGAGAATGAGGCATCGGACATTGATCTCGTGGTGTATGGGGATCACTGGTTCTCTGCACAGCGTCAGTTGCAGGAGGCGGTTGCAGCCGGCAGAATCCCCTCAATGAGCGGTGAGATGTGGCAGAAGGTCTATACAAAGCGGGTACCTGAGATTTCTTTTGATGAGTTCGTCACTCACGAAGCCAGAAAATTCAACCGGGGCGAATATGAGGGAACCTATTTTGATCTCCTCTATACCCGTGCATATGAGGATCTGAGCAGGGTCAGAATACAAAAAGGTGAGCCGGTTGGCCGAGGTGTGATCGAGGCGGTTGTGACGGACGCATCACTCTCCTTTGACAGCCCGGCAGTCTATAAGGTTGACCATGACGAGATCGCCTATGTCCTCTCGTTTACCCATACCTACTCAGGCCAGGCCCGGAATGGTGAGGTTATCGAGGCGGCAGGGGTGATCGAGGATCATGGAGATGAACGCTGGCTCGTCGTCGGCACCACCCGTGAGGCACGTGGCGAGTATATCATCTCCAAAACGCTTCTGAAACGCTGATAATTTATCACCTTATCTTTTAAAGAACCGCTCAAAGAGGGTCGGCGGCTCCTTGTTGCAGAGATCCTTCTTCCCGCACCGATCACAAGGGGCATTGGGCGGGGGACGCGGTGTCTCTCCGCGATGGATCGCCTCCACGCTCTTCAGTACGGAGAGGAGGGTGCGGCGATCCGATGCATTCGGAACAACCCGGCGGACGATTCCCGAGGGCAGGTATGCTATCTGCACCTCACTGACCGTCTCATCGGCAAGCTCCTCGGCTGCAAGAAGGTACCCGGCTGCCCTGAGCCGGTCCTGCCTCCAGACGCCATGATCAGGAGCCCGTGTTGCCCGAAGAATGCCGATCTTCGGTTCAGTATCGAAGAACCAGTCGATACGCCCGGATACCGCATACCGCCTGTTCGTGATGGTGAGATCAACAGTCCGTGGCAGACGCCAGGAGAGCCCGGCACACACAGAGACGCAGCCTCGCAGATACTCCTGCATGGAGATGGGGGTGTCCGGCCGGACAAGGGTGATCTCACGCCAGATCGCATCAGCATCCAGAGTGTCACCAAGATGGTAGCCGACCTGTTTTGCAACGGTGTATTCATATGGCTCCAGGATTGGATCGTGGCGCTCAAGATAGACCCGGACCGGACAGGCGGAGGCCCGGACGAGGGTGGAGATCGGGATGAATTCGGGCCTTCCGGCGAAGGAGGGGGGAAGCATTGTACACAAAGGTTTTTGCATCCACTCTGCTAATAGATTTGCATGACCCAGAAGGAAATTACCGTTAATGTTCCTGGGAGTCTCGATCCGGTCTATAGCAATATGATCCAGATCGCCTTCCGTGACGACGAGTTCACCCTGATGTTCCTCCACCAGATACCAAATATCAACCAGGCAAAGGCAAAGGCAATCGTCACCATCAGCCCAAAACATGCAAAGAAGCTGCTTCTGGTTCTTGACCAGAGCGTAAAGGAGTTTGAATCCAAATTCGGGACAATAGAACAGCCGACCGAGCAGAAGGCAAACGAATCGGTGACGATGCGGGGCTACTCCTGATCAGAACCTTTTATACTTTTCAACACCAATCTATTTGACACACTGCCGCCGTGGCTTAGCCCGGTATAGCGGCTGATTCGTAATCAGCAGGTCGGGGGTTCGAATCCCCCTGGCGGCTTAAAGAAGTCAGATTCACAATCCGTCATCAATACGCCTGATCTTTGTTTTTCCCGCTCCTTCAATACCCCTCTGTAGACTCAGCTCCGATCTTCGATCGCAATAACCCCATCACCCATATCATGTAAGTTGACGACAAAGTAGTATACTTATGTCTCAACAAGCCTTCGTTGATCGTAATGATGAGCTCGGGTTCCGTTTGGACGTCTAGCATCCTAGAAATCCAAGTGGGTGAACGGATAGGCTCGTCTCTATTCTTTGAGTGCAAATGCTCCGAACTCAGCACCCGGGGTGCACGATCTGTCATCGCGGCTCTCAGGGAGAAGGCTGAAGGTGTGCGGTGGAGGAACGGCGAGCGGAAAGAACATTATGCACTGGTCGCCAGGAAAATTGACGGAAAAGAGCAGTTCCGTGATGAGGGGCATCATGTCATCGACCTTGAGGAGATCACCCTGCTTTCAGAGAAGTTTTTTTTGGCAGATAATGGCAACTGACTCGACCAGATGATGGAGATGTACACATCCTCCCCAATGTATCATGAAGAGACAGAGAGAGCCAGATTATCTTCGGATCTCTTTGGGAGGGTTTTTTCGAGCGTGTGGAGTTCCATCCTGAGGTGGCTCCAGGGTACTGGAATGATGACTGGTCTGATCTGGACATGGTGAAGGCATGGCAACGCTCTTGCGATTGGCTCAGGAAGACTGCCCTGCAGTACCATCCGCTTCGATGAACATGTATCAGCGAAGAGCCATACGAAACCTCTCCATCTCAGTACTCTCGGTAGACTGTGCTTCGGTCTCCGATCTCAATCACAAAGATGACCATCACATCATCCTCAATTGTGAGTATAATCCGAAGCCGCCCTATCCGATAAGAGTAAATCGGAATGCTTTGGTATCCCTTCAGTTTTTTTATGTGTAAGCGAGGATATGATTCTTCTGCGAGAGCAGTTAGTTCGTCTTTTATCCGCTGCTCCTCAGACATTGGAAGGCGTTTCAAGTCACGTTCCGCTTGCGGAGTGAAGAGGACTCGCCAGATCATTCCAGACCCAGTTCCAAAGCAATATCTTCAAGTGAGCGCAGGCGACCGGCCCGAATATCTGCGATCCCTTCCTCTATCTGCTGCAATGTCTCTTCAGAGAGGGGTTCTGGGTCATATGCCATATCCAGGAGGCGGTTGAGCGTCTCATCATAACTCTCCCGGGGATGTATTTTTAATTCATCCAGACGGGATTTTGTCTCCGGCTGAAGTTGAATTGTTGTTGCCATAATAACCCATAGGTAGATATAGAACATAATATTTCGTATCCACTCATCACAAACTGATCCACCTGAGACCATCAACAAGAGAGGATGATCCTTTTAATAGCCTCATATCAGGTATTCGCCACACACCCTCTCCTTAATCAGTTTCATTGACATAAACGTAGTCTACGAATGTCTCAACAAAACTTCGTTGATCATGAAAATGAGCTTCAATTCCTTCAGGATCGACACCAGTCAGAGGAAAATGAATGGGTGATCAATCCTCACAATCACAAACAGATGCACATTCTCGAAGATATCCTGGCCCATAACCTCTTCATCGTCTTTTGTGGATCTGCCGCCAGCCGAATATCAGCTGAGAAAGGATGTTATTACTCCGGTCCCGGAAATAAATTCTGGGATCAGTTCTCCAGAATGACCGGTTCTGATAGGATAGTGCCAGGCTCCATTGAGGATTGCAGGATCGTATTACAATACAGGATAGGGCTGACAGACCTGAATAAGACTGAATCAGGCTCAGACAAATCCTTATCCAAAGAGCAGTACGACAGGGAGAGATTCATCAGGGTGATGCTGGACTACGCTCCACAATATATCGTCTTTAATGGCAAGGCAGCCGCATACCATGCCCTCAGGAAAAGGACGATCAGCTACGGCATGCAATCTGAGATGATCGGAGAGAGCTCCGTATTTGTCGCTCCATCAACCTCCGGCCTCTCGGCAAAAGACTGGAAGAGCCATGGGGAAGCGTGCTGGGGCAGGATAGGGGAGATCTACCGACAGCTGAAGGAAGGTGAATGCGAATCAGGTATGCCCTGACAATCATGGTGAAAGAGAGCCAATTCACACCCTTCAGACAGAAAACCCACCTCAAAGAGCTTCCCTGACCCGTTCCCTCATTCACTGCCACCCGTCACCACATCCTTCTTCACCACCCGGTACCGAAGATGCACCCGGCCTTTCCCCAGATCCTCAAGATCGAAGAGGTCAAGGGCAACCGGCGCCTGCACTGTTGCAAAGAGTCGCTTCCCACCCGGCCCGGCGATCACCGGCGTCAGCAGAAGACTGATCTCGTCTGCTATCTGCTCCTGTATCAGGTGATCATTGAGGTCCCTGCCGCTCTCCGAGACGATGCAGGAGATCCCATACGCTTCTCCGATAATTCTGCATGCTTTGGCAATATCCACCTTCTCTCTCCCACAGACGATGAACGGATACTCCCGTTCCCGGAGGTAGGCGACATACCCGGGCGGGGTCGCCTCTGAGATGAGAACGATGACATCCCTGATATGCTCCATCCGCCGGTAGAAATGAAGCCGGTTGAGAAGAGCACCGGTACTATCAACGAAGATGCCAAGCGGGCGGGTATCACCGGCAACAGGCAGAGGGTGTTTCATATCTTCCAGCGCCTCCGGCATGGCGGCATCCAGAAACATCTCTATACCGGTGCGGGCCGTCGTTGAGCCAACAAGGACCGCATCAGGGGAGAGCGAATGAAGGCGGCCATAGTGGAGTTCAATATCAATATCAAAGCCGGTAACGGCATTATCAAGAGAGATCGAACTATGAACGATCACCTTAGGCATCATAACAAAATATGGGGGAATCTGGTAAAAATGGTACGGTAAGAAAGGCTTCCCGGGCTACCTCCCCCTCATCTCTGCAAGAATCCCGATCCTCTCCATCTGCCGGTACAACCCATGCCGATCATACATCCGGTCCAGGATGGTGGTATGAATCCCCACATACCGCTCAGCCTCCCTGACAAGCTCATTATACCTCCTTAACCTGTCATTATACCGTTCAATCTCCGCATTGAAACCGGCAACCTGATGATTATACTCGGTATACCTCCCCTGGCTGCGGAGGAGCTCCATTGAAGACTGCCGGGCGGCGATCTCCTCCTTCATCCCTTCAAGGACGACACGCTCTCGATCCATCTGAGCATTCAGCTCATCCACCTGATCCCGGCAGTACGAGAGAAGATCAAAAAGAGCTCGTGTCTCAAGACACGCCCCATACCCAAGCGTCCCATCGCCAACGGGAATGATGATCGGGGTCGAGGAGATGGTCACATTCCCGGCGAGACGGTCGGGAACGATCCCGACAAAATGTGCCCTTGTCGTCTCAAGATAGGAATACCCATCGCCAACATCACTGCATCCATCCCCCCGTATACCAATGGCCATATGCTTCTCCTCGAGATATAAAAGAAGAGCAACATCATACCCCTCACGTGAGAGTATTCCGGCAAGCAGAAGGCTTTTGTCATCACAGTCCCCGGTCCCGTCCCCGTACGTCTCTATCGGGAACTTCGGCTCGATGAGAACGGTATCATCATCATAGGGGAGTGACTGGACAAAGACCGAACAGAGTTCAAGATACCGGTCATCATCGAGACGGAGATCACTGCGGACACTTCGGAGTGCCGATATCAGATCCTGGAAGAAGGGGTCCTGGTGGGGATCATCGATGAAAGCCGTATAGTAGATCGGGTACCATTCCGAGTCCGGAAGATCCCGGTAGAGGTAGATCCTCTTGTTCGACTGCTGTGCCCCCCGATAGACCCCCATATCAACCGGAACATCGATCGTCACCCTGCTCTCCTCAAAGAGGAAGCTATGGCTGATGGGATGCACGGTGGTATCTGTAGAGAGGGGCGTTATCGATGGAGGAATGGAATCGGGCTGAAAACATCCTGAAGAGAGGCAGAGAAGACAGAGAAGAAAGAGGATACTGCGCCACGACATGAATAGAAAATAGTTGACATCCAGGGTATAGAATACTGCCGGATATCAAAGAAAGGGGAGGGAATAGTTGGAGAGAGTACCTGTACATCTCAGCTGAGAAGGATAGCCTCGGCTGCATCACTGTATGCATCCATGACGTATGGAATGCCCGTCACCTTCGCAGACTCCTCGGTGAGTGCCATCAGATCATTGCGGGAGATTGATTTCAGGCTGAAGTTCCGGCTTCCTGCCATGATCTGCTGCATACCAACCCTGTACCGCTCAACATAGCTGTAGATACCCATTGCACCAAGCGGGATCTCGCTGATGCGGTCACCGTACTTCTCTTTGAGATCATGATAACAGACGAAGATCTCTTCCACCGTATTTCCATACTTTGCAACATTCTTCGGGAGCTCGCCTGCATCAAGCCACTTCTGGATATTCTTTCCAACCATTCCCGGGATCATGAGGCCACGACCCATACAGACGGCCTTAAAGTACGGTGCTCCCATGCAGAGGGCCTTAAACCCGTTTGCTTCATCGGCAATGCCACCTGCAATCGCAAGATCCGGCACCCGCATTCCGCGGTTCCGGAGTACCTCGGCATACTGGTAGGCAAGGCTCTGGATATAGATCGTCGGGATACCCCATTCGTTCATCATCGGCCATGGTGACATGCCGGTTCCACCAGGGGCACCATCGATGGTCAGAAGATCGATCTTCGCCTCCGATCCATAGCGGATCGCCATTGCCAGTTCAACAGCGGAATAGGCACCGGTCTTAAGGGTGATCCGCTTGAACCCGATATCGCGGAGGCGATCCACTTCATCAAGGAACGCCTCTCTTCCAATGAAACCGACACGGGAATGGCGTTCAATCTCCTTAATTGCTCCGGAATCATATGCCTTGCGCACCTCAGGGAGAGTCGGATCCGGCAGGACAATGTATCCACGGTTCTTCAGCTCGGTTGCACAATCGAGAGACTGCACCTTGATCTCTCCACCGATGCACTTGGCACCCTGGCCCCACTTCAGTTCAATCGTCTCAAGATGATGCTTCGATGAGACATACTCTGCCGTTCCAAAACGGGTATCCTCGACATTGAGCTGAACGAGAATTTCTCCATAGCCGTCATGGAACTTCTTATACGTCGTGATCCGACGATCAATCTCCGGGCACTCCTTCACCTTGCCCCTGGAATCAAGGACGAGACCGGGATCGATACCACAGATATTCTCACCACAGACAAGGGTTATACCGGAAATTGCAGCACCAATCGCGAAATGTTCCCAGTTTGCCCGGGCGATCTCAGTGGATCCAAGTGCCCCGGTGAAGATCGGGGCCCGCATCTGCACCTTATGATCCCATCCGTACTCCGTCGTGGTGTCTGCGGCTGAGAAGATGGCGGTATCCGGGTTGATCTCAGTCCCTTCCGGCAATCCTTTTGCACCAACAGCATACCCCTGGATATTCAGATGCGAGTAGTCAACAGGATAATTCTTATCAGCCCCGGCAGTCATCTCCCCGAAGGGACCAGGATAGATGGACTCACGCCCCCGGAATGATGATAGCCAGATATCACAACCACCTTTGCACCCGTCGACACATCGTGTGCAGATGCCTGACATCGGTACAACATCACGTGATCGATTAAACGTCCCGATTGCTTCATTTGCATTGGGTCTTCGCAGATTCATATTCTATCTCCTTGAAAGAGGCAATTTGGCAGCGCCATGAAACCTCATTACCCTGTAGAATCTATTAGTTATAAGAGATTTCCTTCCATCAGTATAAAAATATTACTAAAAATTGAATATATAAGGATATCGCATAATACCAGGTCGGCAAGAAGAGAGTATAAATAAGGATGGAATGTGACATGCAATATGGTCAGGTCCACAAGTACCTGATCGAAAGAAGAAGAGAGGGGATAAAGTAGGTTGTTATTTACCTGAAATAGACCCCGACATCCCGCATACCATTATTCTTTGCGATATTGAGGAGGAGAGGGGTGATACTCTCAACAATCGATGATGACGAGAGGGGGCCGGCATCAAGTGGCGTCAGGTTTGGGAGATCAGATATGAGGCTCATGACAACCTTCTTTGCCTCCTGGTCATCACTGCAGACCGCTACTGAATAGTCAAGGACGGCATCAAGTTCCTTCCACTTGTGTGCGGCGATATTGTTAAACGCGGTGACCAGCCGTGCACTCTCAGGCAGCATCTTTTTGATATAGAGAGCAGCGGATCCTTCTTCAGGCTGATCATAGAAGAAATGACCTTTCTTCCCCATCGGATTGACAGGTGAGACAACGATCTTCCCTTCAAACCCGGTCAGCCCTGAGAGGGTTGCCCTGACATGCTGAAAGGGCAGGGCAAGGACGATCACATCGGCTGCATCAACAGCCTCCTGATTTGAGACACCCGAGCAGTGCGAGGTCACACCCCGGCCTTTCAGTGTCTCTATTGTACAATCGCTTGTTGCACATGCCTTCGACTCATCTCTGGATCCAAGAATCACTTCATGGAGATGGGAGAGGCGAAGTGCCATCCCTTCACCAATATCTCCGGTACCACCGACAATTCCAATCTTCATAATTTCCCACCATTGTATCGGATATGATACGTATGAGATCATCGATAGAAGATGATTTAAGTATTGTTGTTTTGGATTTTAAAAAGAGAATGGAGAGGTTTTAGCTCTCAATGACGTCGATAAGCTTCTCCATGACGGCGTCCACAGCCGCCCATGTCGGGTTATCCCCACGGCGGATAATGAAGGGCTTTCCTTCATCCCCGGCCTTCCGCATATCAATGTCAAGCGGGATGCTGCCAAGGAAGGGTACCTTGAAATCCTCTGCTGCCTTTGCCCCGCCATCCTTTCCAAAGAGGTCGATTGATTCCCTGCAATGCGGGCAGACCATCCCACTCATATTCTCGATGATCCCAAGGGGCCTGATCCCAATCTGTTCGACAAACTTGAGGGCTTTGCTCGAGTCGAGGATAGCGACATCCTGCGGAGTCGTCACGATGATCGCACCTGCGATATTTGGCGCAAGCTGAATGATCGAGAGTGCTTCATCACCAGTCCCGGGCGGAAGATCAACAACAAGGAAGTCAAGGGGACCCCAGTTAACATCCGAGAGGAACTGTCCGATAGCCGCCATCTTCATAGGCCCACGCCAGATGACCGGTGTGGATCGCTCGGGGAGGAGGAAGGCCATCGAGATGACCGAGAGCGACCCCGTCACACCAACCGGCTGGATCTTCTCTCCCATAACCTGAAGCTTGTGATCCTCAAGCCCGAGCATCTTCGGGATGCTTGGACCATGGATATCGAGATCCATCAGACCTGTTTTAAATCCATGGTTTGAGAGGGCATATGCCAGGTTCACCGAGACGGTGCTCTTCCCGACCCCGCCTTTTCCGGAGAGAACCAGCACCACATGTTTTACATCGATATCAGCCTTCTTTGGAAGGTTTGAGTCACACCCTTCAGTCTTTGATGTGCATCCTTCACACTGTCCATTGCAATCCTGTCCATCTGGTTGATTCGCCATAATATTCCTCAGATCTATTCCTACAAGAGGTTGTCAAAGAGAGATTATAGGTGTATAGATCGGTGCATGAAATGAAAAGATGGATTTAAAAAGCCACAATCACGTTTTATCAGATATCGAGTCATTTTATGGCGAATCTATACCGGCTGAATAGGGCTTGATATCAAGGACCGGAGTACCGTCGAGCGCATCAAGCCCCCTCACCCGGAGGACGCGGCCTTCAATGCCGATGAGATCGACGAGCGAGAGGCCAATCGGGTTTGGCCTGTTTGGAGAGCGGGTTGCAAAGACCCCGCGCGGCTTCGGCCATTCGGGGCGTTCGACAGAGAGAACATCACGGCTGCTGCGATCAAACCATGAGAGGATGAACAGGTGTCGGGATGAGGAGACACTCTCCAAACCGGCTTCATAGTCAGGATATATCTCAATAATGCTCTCAACCGGCTCAGTTCGCCCCTGCCGTGGAGCATCTGCCTGCACTTTGTATGCAGATCGGACAATGCCAATCGGCCTGAGCCCGACGCCAGGAAGATTCTTCTCTTCGACCTGCACAGAGGATCTTTTTCCATCCAGTGCCTCATTTGCAAGCTGATCTGCCATCCGGATATAGGGGTGCTCCCGTGGAACAGAGGCAAACCGGACAGAGGAGAACATACTGACCGCCTCCTGAGCCTTCCGATGAAGCGGTATCAGCCCCTGTGCCCTGACGGCATACTGACCGTTCATCTGCCTGACGACGAGCTGGCTGTCCGAGAAGACCTCCACCTCATCTGCGCCAAGCTGTGCAGCCGCCTTCAGGCCTTCAATGATCGCCCTGTACTCAGCCTCGTTGTTGGTCATTCGGCCAATATGTTCACCATGCTCCCTGATGATCCGTTCACCCTGCACGACAAGGTAAGCAAGTGCTGCGTTCCCCGGGTTTCCCCGTGAGGCACCATCCGTATAGAGTAGTACTTTCTCCATCATGATCGAATCAGGCAGGAAACTCACGACTTTAGTCGTGAGAGGAATGCCGATTGCCTGGTATCGGCATAGTGTGTTGTTCTCCATGCTATTCTGGTCAGGATTGTGCAGTCTGTTGGTTTTGCAGATTGGGTTAATCGTTTACCTGTTCTGAAATGGTGTAATGAGAGCCGTTCTTTCAGGGTTCCTCCAATGTACGATAAACCGTGTTTGAAATGGTTGACTAGTGTTCCACGGATTAGGTTCAGAGAGATCGTTCCCCCATAAGGTTTTCTGATCCCTCCTGTTTCGGGTTGGAGTCGGTGGAGTTGACGACGATGAAACCTGATCGGAGTCCAATAGAATAAACCGTGTTCTGTTGGTTGTTTGGCTCCGGAAACGTCTGCCGCCATAACCCAGGCATCTACTGCATGAGAGGAGAAGACAGGTTTGTTCTTCTGAGAGGTCTTTCTGAGGTTGAATCGATCCCGGAGGTCTTTGGTTTCGTATCCGGTACGAAGATGGAGATCAAAGTTGAGAGATCGGATTGTACGGTAAAACCATTGTTTACCCACCTCTAAAGGAGAGAAGTTGGAGTTCCATCGTTTGCAGTTCTTTTTGGTTACTGCGGCAATATCTTCGACAACAACATCTGTCAGAGGGATGATCTTCTGAATTTGCGTCAGGATACGAAGTTTGGCGTTCCATCGTGCAAAAGTGCTTGGAGGGATGGAGGATCTGTTTTTGAGACGGTTTTTGAATCGTGCAGGACGCCTCCAACAATTACGGTATCTTCTGGATCTTCGCATGGTTCGACGGGTTTCAACCGCCTTTTTGACATGCTTTGGTGTTTCGGACATGCCGTTTAGAACGGTTTCTTGTGTACCAACAATAGACCAACCTTCAAAGGAACTACCCGGATCAATACCGATGACGAGAAATTGGTTGTCTGGATTGACCTGATAGGTTAAGATGATGCAGAATATACCGAGTTTGTTCCAATAAGGTCTGGCTTTACCTTGTTTCAGTAAGAGCCGGGCTCTTGCCGGTGTTGTCGGCATGAGAGGTGTTTTGTTGATATCTAATACAGGGATTCGCATGAGGTATTACCTCCTCCCGGTTAAACCGGGGTGAAATGTCTCTTCGGAGTGGCAAGACAGGCGTAGTATCTGAAAAGATACGTCGGATTCGGCGTGTCCGGAAGAGGGCAGAACTAGAGAAACATTCTGCCGTTCTTGTAGCCTGTAATGCTGCTGCATGGTTTATATGCCTCCTAGTCTAACTGTTTAGTCTCGCGTAGCCGTTTGCAAGCCCATGACTTTAGTCATGGGTGGTTGACTACAAACCACTGGTTATTTCATCTTGTCAGGCGATACATCGACGTATGGAAAAACTGACTGTCAACCTCGGCTTTGTGGAGTTTCCACCGACTCATACCGGAGACGGCCAGAACCTCTCCCCACTGATCCGCCTTGCCAACCTCAAATCTCCATATCTTGCAGTCTTTGCATTTAACCCCTTTGAACCGGGCTGTTCATTCTGTGCATGGATTGCCTGGGATATTCCGGCCGACCATCGCATCCCCGCCGGACTCCCACCCATGCCGGAGATCGATCATCCGATCCATGCAGTGCAGGGGACAAATGATTATGGCGAGACCGGGTATCGCGGACCCGCACCACCACCCGGAGAGACACACCGGTATCTCTTCAAGGTATATGGTCTGGACGCAAAACTCGATATCCCACCCGGATCTGACAAGCACGCAGTCATCGAGGCGATGAAAGGGCATGTCATCCAGTATGGTGATACAAAAGCAGTCTGCCAGCGGTAATCCACTCCCAATACAGGATACAAAAAAACCTATCATTCCACCATCTGGTTTTTTATAGAGGGAAACCTTTCAGACTCACTGGTGAAAGAATGGAGAAATTATCAATTCGCTTCGGAACCCGTGAGTTTCCAGCCGATTATACCTGTGACGGCAAAGACCGCTCCCCTCCTCTCCACATCGAGGGCCTTAACGAGAACGTGAAAGCTCTCGCCCTCATCATGGAGGATGAAAGCTCAAAAGATGGTGGTAACTTCACCCACTGGATCATCTGGAACATCGATCCTGTCAGGATACTGCCGGAGGGACTGGAGAAAGAACCAACCATCAGCTTCCCGGTCAGTGCTGTCCAGGGAAGGAACGACTATGGAGAGGTAGGATACCGGGGCCCCTGCCCGGAGTCCGGCACTCCGCATCGATATATCTTCAAGGTCTATGCAATCGATGCACCACTCGCTCTTGAGGCAGGTGCGACTAAAAAAGAGCTTGCCGCTGCCCTTGCAGGGCGTGTTATCCAGTTTGGATCGACACATGCAATCTATTCCCGGTAACATCAGTACATCGGCCAGAAGATGAGGAGGAGCGGGATCGAGACGATGACAATGATCATCTCCAGAACGATCCCCAACCTCCAATAGTCGGTAAACCGGTACCCTCCCGGACCCATCACCAGGGTATTGGACTGATGACCGATGGGGGTAAGGAACGCACATGACGCACCGATAGCCACTGCCATGAGGAACGGATCAATGGAAGCTCCAAAATCCAGTGCGATACCGATGGCAATCGGGGCCATCAGAACAGCTGCGGCGGCATTATTGACGAGATCAGAGAGGAACATCGTTATAACCAGAAGGAGGGCAAGGGTCATCCATGGGGGGAACATCGAAGAGCCGATGACAATAGTCTCTGCGATTAATTTCGCCCCGCCGCTCGTCTCAAGTGCCTGGCCGACCGGGATCATCGCACCAAGAAGAATAATAATCGGCCATTCCACACTGGCATAGGCTTCACGCAGCGAGATGATGGAGGTGAGGATCATCAGCACAACGGCGGCACTGAATGTAATCTGGACGGGGAGAATTCCTAATGCTGATATCAGAAGGGCGGAGCCGAAGATGGCGATGGCAAGGAGGATCCATTTCGGTGTGCCGATCCGTATCTCCCGTTCAGCAAGTGGGAGACATCCAAGAGTCGGAAGGCTTGCAGCCATCGCATCTTTCTTCCCCTGCAGAAGAAGAATGTCGCCAGGCCGGAATCGTATCTGGTTTAAGCGTTCCCTGATCCTCGATCCCTCCCGTGCAACGGCAAGGAGGTTAATCCCATGGATCCATCGGAGATTGGCGGAGTATGCAGTCTGATCGATGATCGGTGAGTCGGGCTTGACAATCGCCTCAATGATGCCAACGGAGTCAGATCCGATCACCTCCTCTGAGACATCCGCCTTCCCGGCAAGCTCCAGTTTCGTTGCATCAAGGAGTGTCTGAAGATCATCCGAATCTGCCCGGATGATCAGGATATCCTCATCAAGTATTCTCTCATAGCTGGATGGGGCAACGATCCGCCGCCCGCCCCTGATCACACCGACAACCATCACATCGGCTTCAGTAACCGCCCCGATATCAGCGATCATCTTCCCAGAGAGTTTACACCCTTCGGGAACCTTCACTTCTGTCAGATAGTCCTTCACCGAGAAGAGTTCATCAGCCGAGGCAGGACTCTCACGTACCGGTATCAGGCGCCAGCCGATGAGCGATATAAAGAGGATACCACAGATCGCAACACCGATACCGACATACGCAAAATCGAAGATGAGAAAGGGATCGGCCCCGTTCTGAACCCGGTATGTGGCAATGATGATATTAGGGGGTGTCCCGATGAGGGTGGTCATTCCGCCAAGGAGAGATCCAAACGCAATCGGCATAAGAAGGAAGGAAGGGGATCGTCCGTTCTTCCTCGCAGTCCTGATCGCAACTGGCATCATCAGGGCAAGTGCACCAACATTATTCATGAAAGCCGAGAGAACAGCGACGATACCGGTCATCGAGAAGATTTGTTTCACTTCACCATCACCAACCCGTCCAACCCACCGGCTCAGTATATCGATGAGCCCGGAGTTCTGAAGTCCCCTGCTGACAATTAAAACAGCTGCAACGGTGATGACCGCCGGGTGGCCAAATCCGAGGAATGCATCCATCGGATCGACGATCCCTGCGATTGTGACAATAAGAAGAGCTATGAGGGCGACGATATCATACCGTATCTTCCCTGTTGCAAAGAGGACCAGGGCAAGGAGAAGGGTACCAAAGACGATTGCCATCTCAGCCATCTGATATCATATCCAGGATATACTACTGGATGCAGATATACCAGATATATCTTCCCTTTTTTCATAGAGAAAGGAATGGGGGAGGCGTGGATCAAGGGTTCTTGAGAACGACCCCGGAACGAATATCAACCCCTCAGATCGTCTGCAACACCCGTAATCCATGTCCTGATCGCATTCCAGTCCCGGAAATCCCCGATTGGGGCTTTGACAACTTTGAGTGCCGTCCTTTCAAAAAACGAAAGTCGCGATGGATCAGTCTTCCCGGCAAAGTATCCGAGCCTCCCCGGACTGAAGGGAGCAATCGCCGTATCCAGAACCTGCCTCGCCTCCGCCTGCTTCACCTCATCCCCGGTAAATGCCATACCAACGGTAAATGCCCCGATGAGCCTCCCCTTGATTGTGGCCTGATGCTGTTTGCAGAACTCCTCCACCTCCTTCATCCTCCCCACATAGATTGGACCCCCGATGATGAGGCGGTCATACTCTCCGGGATCAATGACCTCCCTGATCTCCTTCACCTCTGCAGAGATACCATGGTTTTTGAGTTCAGATGCAATGAAGGTGGCAATCTCTGCTGTTGATCCGGCATGTGTCGCATACGCAATGAGTACTCGCATACATACGGACAGGCTATAAAAGAATATGAACCTTATCAGAAGAGTGCCTGAAAGATACGTAATTCCATGATGTGGCATCAACGCAGTACACAATAATTCTCCTCGGGTTACCCTGATTACTCTGGGAAAATGTGCCCGATCCACTGCCCTTATCCGATCCTCAGGCACATAATTTAGAGATCTGAGTGGTATTCTTTCACATCTACCTGACCGATGACTGCAATCTCTGCTGCCGGTACTGCCGGGGGAAGATGTTTGATGATCTCGATGAGACGGACTTTCCCTGCGAGATAGCATCCGATCTCCCCTCTGAGTTCGATGAGAACCTCCTCGATCCGCTCTACCGGTTCCTTGCCAGGGATCCCGACCCTGTTGTCACCTTCATCGGCGGCGAGCCACTCCTCCGCCAGGATCTCATCTGCCGGATCATGGATGAAGCCCCATGCAGCCGCTTCATGCTTCAGACGAATGGACTCCTCCTCAACAGATTATCCACGGAGTACCGGAACAGGTTTGAGACGATCCTCGTCTCAATAGACGGAGCAGAGGATCTGACCGATAATAACCGTGGGGAGGGGGTCTATAACCAGATAACTGCCAATATCCGGATGCTGAGGGATAAGGGCTTCTCCGGGGAGCTCATCGCCAGGATGACCGTCGATGAAGAGACTGACATCCACGCATCGGTGACCCATCTCGCCTCCGAAATGAACAATCCGTTCCGATCGATTCACTGGCAGATGGATGCAAATTTCCAGGGGGATTTTAAGAGACGGCGGTTTGGGGAATGGGTCAGAGACAGCTACAACCCCGGCATATCCGCTCTTGTTGAGGACTGGATAGCCCATATGAGAGAGTATGAGGAGGTACCAAAATGGTACCCCTTCCTCTCCACCACCGAAGATCTCCTCCTCAACAGAACCTCCGGTCTTCGTTGTGGCTCAGGAGTCACAAACTATACCATCCAGGCCGATGGGTCGATCATTCCCTGTCCCATCATGACCGGGATGAAGGATCTCATCCTTGGTTCAATCAGGACCGCAGATCCCTGTCACCTCCCTCTATCACTCCCAGGCCATCCATGCACAGACTGTTCCATCCACGGCTTCTGCGGAGGAAGGTGCCTCTATTCAAATTTCATACGCCCCTGGCCGGAAGAAGGGGTAGATGTGGTCTGCTCAACAATCCACCACCTCCGCTCAACATTGCTGGATCACCTCCCTGAGATACAGAATCTCATGAAACATGGGACAATCGGGGAGGCTTCGTTTCAGCATACACGATTCAATGGATGTGAGATCATCCCCTGATAACGAAGAGTAGATTATTCATAAGATACTTATATTTCCCCAGTATCAGAAGGGAGGTGGTCTCGTGACAGAAGAGGGGTGTGAACAATTAACTGCAGAGGAGCTGCTCACCCGGGCCCGTCTCGAACGGGACCCCACCCGAAAATTATTCTTCTCCTCAGAGGCTATCGAGAGGAATCCCGACGATCCGAAGGCGTGGATCGAACGAACGAAGGCACTCATGAAATGTGCCATGCTCACCGAAGCAGAAGAGCAGATCAATGAGGTGCTGAGACGCTATCCTGATGATGGTGATGGCTGGTATCTGCATGGCCTTCTCATGAATATGATGGGGAGTCGGACGCTGGCAAAGGAGAGCCTGAAGAAAGCCATCGGCTCATCAATACATCCGGGACCGGCCCAATATGCCCTTGGCAGCATCCTTGCATCCGAAGGTCAGGATGATGAGGCGCTCACCATCTTTGATGCCGCCCTCAGAGAGGACATCCATGACTCCGATGCATGGTATGCACGGGGGAGAGCTCTCCTCAGAATGCGACGCTACCGTCAGGCGATCATCTCCTTTGACCATGTCCTGGAGGGAAGGCCAGGTGACCATCATGCCACCGAAGCACGCCGTGAAGCTATCCGGATGATGAACCGTGAACAGGCAGTGCGTGAGGGGGATCGTGAGTTTGAGACGCTCCGGGAAGAGGCAGATTATCTCCAGCTTGCCCGCATCCTGGAACATGCAGGTGATGCAAAGGCAAAGAAGGCAGCAGAAGTGCTGATCAGCCTTGGAAGAGGATCAACCCGGCATATCCGGCCTCTCCTCTCCCATGATGATCCAATAATCAGGCTTCGCGCACTCCATACACTTCTTGCTCTGGATGATCAGGAGTGTGCCGATATCTTCGTCCAGGTTGCATTAAAGATACAAACCCCTGAGGAAGGAGGGGGAAGAAAATCCGCCGATCTCCTCGATGCCATCAGCCACGCCCTCAGAAGAATGCGTATCGATACCACGCCTGCACTCGAGGAGGCGATCCATAGTGGTGATGAGAACAGGACAATACGGGCTATCCGGCTCCTTCAGCGGACAGGGGGGGAGAAGTGCCTCATCCACCTCCTCTCTGCAACGAGTAGCGCTTCCATCACAGTAATCTATGCTGCCCTGACTGCACTTGGTGCAATCGGGGATGAGCGTGCGGTTGACCGGGTTGCCACCCTCATGAAAAGCCCGGACCCGGCGGTTCGTGAGCGCGCACGGGCAGTTAATCGTCTAATAATCCAACGGTCACTCCCTGCACTGATGAGACGATATGCTTCAGCAGACGAAGATGACCGGGCCAGCCTCCTTGGGATCCTTGGGGAGGCAGGGGGAGGTGCGATCCCTGAACTTCTCCGGATGCTCAGATTTGAGGAGGATAGCAACGTCCGGGAAGCAGCATCTGAGGCTCTCATCGCCGCCTCGGACGGCAAAGCGATCCAGCCTCTCATCGATACACTCATATCGGCAGATAATCGTCTTGCAGACCATGTCAGGGCAGCATTAATCCATACCGTACCCTCAGCAGTCCCGCATCTTATGGATCTCCTCATTGATCCGAGACGTCGCGTCCGTGAGCGGGCATCAGATACGCTCACAGGAATGGGAAGGAATGCACTTCCTGCACTCATTGGTGCTATCTATGCAGAGGATCCGGCTCTGAGAGATGCGGCATCAGGGATTCTCATCCGCATCGGAATGAACGCTCTTCCCGCACTTGAAGATGCACTCCACCTCTCTGATGATCAGGATCTGATCAGGGATCTCATCAGTCGTATCAGAAAGAATGAGCGTATGGAACGCCTCCTTGCTGAATACCGCGGTGAGGAGCCGATCTGAACCGCTGAGATCCTGACGATGGACCTTATCCTCATCATCTCCATTCTCCTTCTGACCGGCATCATCGCCGGTTTCTTCGCAGGCCTCCTCGGGATAGGCGGCGGTTTTCTCATGGTCCCGGTTCAGTATATGATCCTTGTCTCTACAGGTATGGATCCAACAGTAGCAATCCGGGTCGCTTTTGGAACAAGCCTGGCTGTCGTCTTTCCTGTCTCCTGTGCGGCTGCCTTTGCTCATCACACAAGGGGAGGAATAGACTGGGGTGCCGCAGTTCCAATAGGTTGTGCTGGACTGATCGGAGGCTTTGCCGGAGGAACACTTGCATCACATCTCCCGGCTGATATCCTAAAACCCCTCTTTGGAGTGATGATCATCATTGCCGCCATCCGGATGTTGACCGGGACTCCGGTATGCAGGGGAGAGAAGGACTCCTGCCTCTTCTCCTGGACGCTGCTTGGAGCGATCATCGGGATTCTTTCCGGACTTCTTGGTATGGGCGGGGGTATTCTTCTCGTCCCAATCCTCCTCCTCTTCTTCAATCTCCCGATTCACCGGGCAGTGGGAACGTCGTCTGCCTGTATCCTCTTCTTCTCCACAGGCGGAATTCTTGCGTACATCGTTCATGGCCTTAGAGTCGCGGATCTGGGAGCGGGGTATCTCGGGTATATCGACCTTCTGCAATGGATTATCCTGACAGGAACGATGATCCCACTCTCACGATTAGGTGTCGGAGCTGCACACCGGCTTCCCGCAGAGAGGTTGAAGAGGGTCTTTGCTGGTATGATGGTGATCATTGGCATCGTTATGATAGGAATTCTGCCCTGAGACGTCTGGCAATTGGTTGACTTTTCAACACCTTTATAAAAGGATGGAAGGCAAGGACTTATTATTCTCACGCTGTACAGAATTAATGACGTTTGGGGAGGGATACCCTGGACGCATCTTTTCGGAGATAGTACATGAGTAAAAAAAGAGCAGATAAAACGGAGGTCCCAGAAATGTTCGAACACAGACATAACGGCCTTCCACCCCAAATCCTCGACTGTGCACGGTTTATGAATCTCGATCCTCTGACAGCAGAATATCTCTGCCACCCAATGCGTGAGCTGACCGTATCGATTCCAATCCGGATGGATGACGGACAGGTCAAGGTCTTCACCGGATATCGAATCCAGTGGAACGACGCACTCGGTCCAATGAAGGGGGGTATCCGGTACCACCCCGATGAGACGATCGATACCGTCAGATCACTGGCCGCATGGATGACATGGAAGACCGCACTCCTCGATCTCCCCCTTGGTGGAGCTAAAGGAGGGATCGTCTGCGATCCAAAGACCCTCTCAGACAGGGAGCTGCAGAGGCTGACCAGGAGATATATCCAGCGGATAGCACCGTTCATCGGTCCGGAGACCGATGTTCCTGCACCCGATGTCGGCACCGATGCACGGGTGATGGGATGGATGATGGATGAGTACTCCCGGCTTCAGGGGAAATACCAGCCCGGTGTCATTACAGGCAAGCCGATCCAGGTTGGTGGTGCACTTGGAAGGACAGAAGCGACAGCCCGTGGTGGTATTGCAACCATCAGTGAGGCGGCACGCGAACTGAATATTCAGCTGAAAGATGCAACCGTGGCTATCCAGGGCTTTGGAAATGCCGGCGCCAATGCGGCATACCTCGCACGGAACCTCCTCAATACACGGGTCATTGCAGTTTCTGATTCAAAAGGGTGTGTCTACCATGCCGAAGGCTTAAACCTTGAAGAGGTGAGTGCCCAGAAGAGGAAGACAGGTAGCGTTGTCGGAGCGCCAAATACTGAGAAGATGAACGGTGATGACGTCTTCACCCTTGAGGCAGATATCGTCATCGCAGCGGCGCTTGAAGATGCGATCACCCCTTCAATCGCAGAGAAGATGACCCCGAAGATCGTTGCCGAGCTGGCAAACGGGCCGACGACCCCCGAAGCCGACCGGATTCTCTTTGAAGAGGGTGTCCACGTCATCCCTGATATCCTCTGCAATGCCGGAGGAGTGACGGTATCATTCTTTGAGATGATCCAAAACAAGACATTTGACGCCTGGACCGAGGATGAGGTCAACCAGAGGCTTGAAAAGAAGATGATCAAGGCATACCGTGATGTCTTCCAGATGGCAAGGACAAGCGGCATCACCATGAGAAAAGCCGCATATGTCGTCGCCTCAGAGCGCATCATTAATGCAATGAAGCTTCGCGGCTGGATATAATCTTTGAAAATGATGAGGGGGACATAATAGGGCTCCATCTGCCCCCCTCACCATGGTGGGAGATAGTACACTGATGGAGCCCATCTGTTTTTAGTTACCTTCGTGGTTTCGGACCCAGTACTCCCCCTCGACAGGCAGGACGAAGATCCGTCCATCCCCGACCTTGCCCGTCATTGCATTGGTTTTGATGATACCAACGATCTTTTCGACATCCGCGTCCCTGGTGAAGATCTCGATCTTGATCTTTGGGATCAGATTCACCTTCATCGCTCCACCACGGTACTGAAGGGTGATGCCCTTCTGGGCACCCCTCCCCTGTACCTCCGAGATTGTCATGGCCGTAAACCCATTCTCTTCAAGCGCCTTCTGAACGACTTCAAACCGCTCAGGCCGAATGATTGCCTCAATCTTTTTCATCACAGAGTCCCTCCATCAGTTTGCCACTTTCTCTCCATGCTGGGAGATGTCAAGACCAACATACTCCTCCTCCTCGGTGACCCGCAGACCTATCGTCTTATGGACCGCATAGGCGAGGATATAGGTGACGACGAAGGCATAGATGACCGCGGCTATTGCATCGAGTGCCTGAATCCCAAACTGTGCAGCGTTGCCATAGAGGAGACCGTTAACACCACCAATTGCAGCTGTTGCAAAGATACCGGTCGCAAGGGCACCCCATAAACCTCCGACACCATGGATAGCCCATGCGTCCAGAGTCTCGTCGAGGCCTTTTTTAATCCGCCAGAGCATCGCTTTGTAGCATACAAGTCCTGAGATGAATCCTATGGCGATGGCAGCAAGCGGATCCACATACCCTGCGGCAGGTGTGATCGCAACCAGTCCCGCGATAGCACCGGAGATGAACCCAAGTGATGATGGTTTCCCGTGCAGCCAGGCAGCAAACATCCATGAGAGTGCGCCAGCAGCGGCTGCGATGTTTGTTGCAACGAAGACTGTTGCAGCCAGACCATCTGCGGCAAGGGCTGAACCGGCGTTGAATCCAAACCACCCGAACCAGAGGAGTGCACCACCAAGCAGTGTCATCGGGATGTTATGTGGTTCCATTGAGTGGGTACCAAAGCCGATCCGTTTGCCGATGACAAGCGCAACAGCCAGAGCACCAAACCCGGAACTGATGTGAACCACCGTTCCACCTGCAAAGTCCAGCGCCCCCATCTGGTGAGCCCAGCCACCACCCCATGCCCAGTGGGCAAGCGGATCATAGACGAGGGTCGTCCAGAGAAGGCCGAAGACGATGAACGAGCTGACCTTCACCCGTTCAGCAAGAGCCGAGGTCAGTATCGCAAGTGTCAGTCCGGCAAAGACGAGCTGGAAGACCATGAAGAGGAGGTCTGGTATCCCGTCACCTTCCATGCCGACACCGGCAAGGCCAATGTGATCCAGGTTGCCGATAAAACCACCGACACTCGTCCCGAACGCAAGCGAATACCCGATAAGCACCCACTGAATGCTGACTACCGCAAACGATATCATCGCAAGCGCAATCGCTGAGATGAAGTTCTTCCTCCGTACCATGCCTCCATAGAAGAGCCCGACCCCGGGCGTCATCAGCATAACCATAGCAGTTGCAATCAGCACAAAGGCAGTTGCACCCGAATCAAGTTCCATTCTGTTTCAACCCCATTCCCGAGTTTGTTCAGTCAGCGCATGGCCACTCCGGGGCAGAAGCCCGGTCAGATGGACCACTAACGTCAGATATGAAGGGTGGATGAGCCCGGAATACCCGGGTGTATCCCCCTTCACACATGACATAGAAGGAAGTTATCTTCCATTGTTTATATAGATTTCTATTTTGTTTCAGAAACAGATCCCCTGTGAATCAAGAAGGAGCACGAAACACCTGAGATGAGATGCAGAAATTCTGGAAAAAGCCCCACAGCAGGGTTTAAAAAAAGAAGGGATGGGTTTTAGTAGCTTGAGAGATACCGGTTCGTCTCCCAGTCGGTGACGGCGGTACGGAAGGAATCCCATTCGATCTCTGCGATTGAGTTTAAGTTCTCAGTCACATGAGGGCCAAGGGTGGCGCAGATGAGGGGATCCTGCATCATGTACTGGTTCGCCTCGATGAGGCTTCCAGGCAGGGTATAGATCCCTTCATTTTCCCTCTCTTCCGCAGTCATATGGAAGATGTTCTTATCTGCACTTGCAGGGGGCTCAAGCTTGTTTTTGATCCCATCAAGACCTGCGGCAAGTATTGCTGCGAAGGTGAGATACGGATTGCAGGTTGGATCAGGGCTCCTCAGCTCAACCCGGGTGCTCCGGCCACGGGGGGCAGGCACACGGACAAGCGCGGTCCGGTTGGAGGCACTCCAGCCGATATAGACGGGAGCTTCATATCCCGGAACAAGCCGCTTGTAAGAGTTGACCGTCGGGTTGGCAAGCCGGGTGATCCCCTTCACATGCTTCAGCATGCCTGCAATAAACTGCATGGCAGTCTCTGAGAGCTGCTTTGGCGCATCAGGATCATAGAATGCGTTCTGTCCATCCAGTGTTCCAAGGGAACAGTTGGTATGCATCCCGGACCCGTTGATCCCAAAGATCGGTTTTGCCATGAAGCTTGCATGCAGACCGTTCTGCAGGGCTATCGTCTTGGTTGCAAACTTGAAGGTGATGACATTGTCTGCAGTCGTGAGGGCATCGCCATACTTGAAGTCGATCTCATGCTGGGATTTCGCGACTTCATGATGGGACGCCTCGATATCAAAGCCCATTTCTGTGAGAGCGATGATGATATCCCGGCGGACATCCTCTGCAAGGTCGGTCGGGGCAAGATCGAAGTACCCTCCGACATCCTGGAATTCAAGGGATGGCTGCCCATTCTGCTGCCGGAAGAGGAAGAACTCAAGCTCAGGGCCTGTGTTGAATATATACCCCATTTTTTGGGCCTCCTCTACCTGCTTCCTGAGGATATACCGCGGATCACCCTCAAACGGCACTCCTTTTGGGGTATAGACATCGCAGATGAACCGGGCAACGCGGCTCTTCTCGGAGCGCCATGGCAGAATCCGGTATGTCGAGATATCCGGCTTTAAGACCATGTCAGACTCCTCAATCCGGGCAAAGCCCTGGATAGAAGACCCGTCGAAGCTGATCCCATCAGTCAGTGCTTTCTCAGCCTGCTTCGCAGGGATAGCAACATTTTTTGACATCCCAAGGATATCAGTAAACTGAAGACGGATGAACTGCACCCTGTCTTCCTCAATCTTTTCCAGGATTCTGGACACACTGTCTCCTGTCATATGGAAGATTACTTCTACTGATTACTATAAATAGTTAATGGAACAACCATATAGACACCAGATAATGAGGTTATATTCAGCCTCGTGTGATGACCAATGTGTGGAATTATCAGTGTCATAGACAGATCCAGGTCCGGGATGGATGGATCCAGCATTAAAAAGGCCCTCTCTCTGATGGATGAGCGGGGAAGTGGTGAAGGGGCCGGTTATGCTGCATACGGTGTATATCCCGATTATGCAGACTACTATGCACTTCATATCTTCTTTGATAACCTTGTGGAGCCGAAGGTCGCAGTCGATGAGATCCTCAGAAAATGGGGTCATATTGAAGACGAAGAGGAGATCCCAACCATTGAGCAGCCTGATCTCAGACGAACCCACATCCCATGGCGGTACTTCTTCAAACCAGATATATCCCTGATGCCGGGAAGCAGGACCCCTGACGAAGATATCGTGATGAAGCTCGTCATGCAGATCAACACGACAATTCCCGGTGCGATAGTCTTCTCATCAGGGAAGAATATCGGCGTCTTCAAGGCATCGGGCTGGCCAGAAGCGGTGGCAGACTTTTACCAGATCGATAAATATGAAGGGTATATCTGGCTTGCCCATAATCGCTATCCAACAAACACATCAGGATGGTGGGGGGGAGCACACCCCTTCAACCTCCTCGACTGGAGTGTTGTACATAACGGTGAGATCACCTCGTATGGCACAAACCGTCGGTATATTGAAAGTTACGGCTATCGGTGTACGATGTTTACCGATACCGAGGTCGTCGCATACCTCTGTGACCTCCTCGGCAGAAAGCATCGACTTCCCGAGGATCTGATGGTCCGGGCGTTCGCCCCCCCGTTCTGGGATGAGATCGATTCGATGCCGGAGGATCAACAGAAGCTGAGCCAGGCGATCCGCCTGACCTATGGATCTGCCTTGATGAACGGACCCTTTGCCATCGTTGTTGCAACAGCCGAGGGGATCGTAGGTTTTACCGATCGGATCAAGCTCCGGCCTCTCATCGCTGCCGAATCGGGTGACCGTTTATACATATCAAGCGAGGAAGCGGCAATCAGGCGGATGGAGCCGAATCTTGACCGGGTATGGATGCCAAAAGCCGGTGAGCCGGTCATCGGGAGGGTCAGGATATGAGTCTTGGATCAATACCGATGAAGTTCAAGGTCAGGATTGATACCGACGAGTGTATGCTCTGCGAGCGGTGCATCGAAAACTGCCCATATGGAACATATCGCCTTGAAGGCGAGAAGATCCATATCGATTCGCGCCGATGCGTTGCCTGTCACCGATGTGTTGCGATGTGCCCGCGTGATGCAATAACCATCGAGGAGAAACCGATCGACTACAGGAGGCATCCTCTCTGGAGCAGGGAGGCGCGTGAGGCGATATATAATCAGGCCCGGACAGGGAAGATCGTCCTTGCCGGAATGGGAAATGCCCAGGATCTCCCAAGCATCTTCGACCGCCTGCTCCTTGATGCCTGCCAGGTGACGAACCCGAGTATCGATCCCCTCCGTGAACCGATGGAGCTGCGGACCTATATAGGGAAGAAGCCGCGAAGGCTGGATATTCAGCGGAAGGAGAACGGGGATGTTGAACTCAAAACAACTCTTGCACCAAATCTCCGCCTCGATACCCCGATCATGATCGGGCATATGAGCTACGGGGCAATCAGCCTGAACGCCCAGCTCTCAATGGCACGGGCAGTTGCTGATCAGGGAACATTCATGGGAACCGGTGAGGGGGGATTACACCCGGCACTCCGGCAGTACCAGGAAAGTATGATCGTCCAGGTCGCTTCAGGGCGGTTCGGTGTCGATATCGACTATCTGGAACGGGGAGCGGCAATTGAGATTAAGATAGGCCAGGGGGCTAAGCCGGGTATCGGCGGCCACCTCCCCGGGGAGAAGGTCGGCCCTGATGTCTCACAGACAAGGATGATCCCGGAGAGGAGCGATGCAATCAGTCCTGCACCCCATCATGACATCTACTCGATAGAGGATCTCAAACAGCTTGTTCATTCCCTGAAAGAGGCGACGGAGTGGAAGAAGCCAATATTTGTGAAGATTGCCGCAGTTCATAATGTCGCCGCCATCGCATCCGGAATAGCGCGTTCGTCCGCCGATGCCGTCGTCATTGACGGATTCAGGGGAGGGACCGGGGCCGCACCACGCGTATTCCGGGATCATGTCGGCATCCCTATCGAGGCCGCCATAGCAGCAGTCGATCAGAAGCTGAGATCACAGGGTATCAGAAATGAGATCTCGATCATCGCCTCCGGAGGCATCCGTGACGCCGCCGATGTGACAAAGGCGATCGCGCTCGGAGCTGATGCCATCTATATCGGGACGGCTGCGTTGATCGCGATGGGGTGCAGGGTCTGTGGCACATGTTATCGCGGGCAATGTCCGTGGGGTATCGCAACCCAGATGCCCGGACTGACGAACCGCCTGAATCCGGATGTCGAGTGGCAGCATGTCGCCAACCTCTTCAAAGGCTGGACGCTTGAGATCAGCGAGCTGATGGGAGCTGCCGGGATTAACAGTATCGAGAGCCTGCGTGGAAACCGTGATCGGCTCAGGGCATATCTGCTTGATGAAGCGATGATGAACGTCCTTGATGTCAAGCCGGTGGGGGCATAGGTATGGAGAAGGAGATCATAATCGATGCAGACGAGATGCACTACACGCCCCTCAACAAGGCGATCCGATCTGCTGTCAGGGACGGTGTCTCAAAGATTCGGATCGAGAATGTCCTTGGCCAGCGGTTCATCGCAGATGGGCTGAGGGGGGATGTTAGCATCACTGTTCATGGCATCCCCGGAGGGGATCTCGGGATGTTTATGAGTGGCCCAACCGTTGAGGTCTTCGGCAACTGCGACCATGCACCGGGGAACACCATGGATGCAGGAGAGATCATCATTCATGGCAGCTCGGGTGACGCTACAGCCCATTCGATGCGGGGAGGGATGGTGATGGTTCGTGACGATATCGGGTACCGTGGCGGGATCCATATGAAGGAATACGGCGATCACCGCCCGGTCCTGATTGTTGGAGGGAATGCACGCGCCTTCCTCGGTGAATATATGGCAGGAGGACTTGTCATCATCCTTGGATTGCAGGAGAAGAGAGTCCTGCCGGATCGCGGAATCGGGTCAGGGATCCATGGAGGCGAGATATTCATCAGGGGTGACGTTCCTGAACGCCTCCTTGGTGTCGGTGCAAAGAAGGCCGAAGCGACAGAGGAGGACAAAGCCAGGATTATCCCCTTCATCAGGCGGTATGCCGAGCGATTTTCTCTCGATCCGGCCCCTCTCATCGAAGATAGATATACGAGGATAACCCCTGCAAGCGGCCGGCCGTTTGCAAATAAATATACATGGGAGTGAGTGTGGTGTCAGGAAGTAGTTTTGAGGACCTGCAGCGAGACGTATGGAAGACAGGGCGCTGTTCCGGATGTGGTGCCTGTGTGGCGGTCTGTCCGGCCGACGCTATCATCTTCTGCTCCGAGCAGACCATCTGTCCGGAGAACAGGTTCTATTGTAAAGAGGTTGTTGACAGAGTGCCCTGCGGCGCATGTTATGCCGTCTGTCCACGAGTAGGAACAATACAGGGCCGCGGTCTCCTTGGCGAGTACCGGTCAGTCATTGCTGCAAAGGCCGGAGCCGAGATCCCCCACAAGCAGAGCGGTGGTGCGGTGACGGCGATTCTCGCCCATGCATTGGAGAATGATATGATAGATGCCGTTGTGACTGTTACAGAAGACCGGTTTACGCTTCAGCCACAGTCGGTTGTCATCACTTCAGCGGGGGAGCTCATCCGGCATGCAGGGAGCAGGTACGCCTGGTGGGTGCCCCTCCTCGCTGCATTGAAAGAAGCCGTCCTCAAGAAAAAATGCAGACGTATCGCTGTCATCGGCCTCCCCTGTGTGACTGAGGCGATTTCCCTGATGAGGAAGAGCGACAACGATCTTGTCCGGCCATACGCCCGTTCAATACGGCTCGTGCTGGGTCTCTTCTGTACCGAGACATTTGATTACGACCATCTTGTCGGGGATATTCTTGGCAGGCGCCATCAGCTCAGGCCGTATGATATTGAGAGGCTTAATGTCAAAGGCGGCCTCGATGTGACAAAGACGGATGGAGAAGTGATCAGGATCCCCCTGAAGGAACTGGAGGAGGCGATCCGGCCGGGATGTACGATCTGCACGGATTTAACCGCCAGGGACGCCGACATCTCGGCAGGCGCAATCGGATCACCGGATGGCTATACGACACTCATCATCAGGAGCGGGGTTGGAGAGGCGTTTGTTCACTCCGCAGTGGCTGCCGGGGCACTTATTGTAGATGAGACGATTGACCAGCAGCCGATTGAGTCTCTTGCCGCAAAGAAGGCGGCACGAGGGATCCCACGGGGATAGTATCAGCCACCCGGAAATCCTTTTTATCATCAGGGGATAGTATCCGTGCATGATACGAAGAGATCTCACAACAGCCCTGATGATTACAGCAGTGATTCTGTTTCTCGCAGGATTTCTGGTTATTCGATTCGATACAGATATCAATATTCCAGCGATCTCCGGGCTTTTTATCATCGCGATGGCCCTGCCCTCATATTATATCCTCTGTAAGGAAGCCGGATTTGGCAGAGGTATCCTGCTTCTGATTATCCTCAGCATCATTCCTCTCATCATTGAGGCGCAGGCTATTGTTACAGGCCTGCCCTATGGCGAGTTCCATTATTCGGATGATCTTGGACTGCGGCTCTTTGATCTCGTTCCTCTCACCGTTGCATTCGCCTATCTCCCAATACTCCTTGGTGCTTTTACAATCGCCTCACATCTTGCAGGGACGCATCCCTGGCGCCTGATCACAGGGAGTGCCCTCCTGCTCGTCCTCATCGATCTTGCCATCGATCCCGCAATTGTCCATGCAGGGCTCTGGATATGGCCTGGTGGAGGCGTGTATTATGGGGTTCCGGCTATCAACTTCCTCGGCTGGCTGCTGACAGGACTCATCTACTCCGGAATACTCTATCTCGGGATGCGAGAGAGACTGATGGAACAGAGACCGATCGCAATCGGTATGGCATCAAGCCTTCTTCTGATCATTGCATTATGGACCGGGTACCTCCTGTATGCCGGATTGCTCATCCCGTTCATTATCGGATGTATACTCCTTATCACCCTGCTGCATATGACAAGACAACTCCCCTTCTATCCATATACTGAAACTCCACAAGACACCCCCAAAAAATAGTTTTATTAGGAGGATAGGCACGTATAGTCTATAAAAGAAAGATAAACACCCAATTATAAAAGAGGAGCGGGCAGAAATGAAACTGGTCATTGTTGGAGCAGGATGCGGTGGACTCTCAGCCGCTGCATTGCTTGCCAAAGAGGGATGTGATGTCACCGTCATCGAGAAGAATGAACAGCCCGGGGGAAGGGCAAGTACTCACAGAGACGGGGACTTTGCATTTGATATGGGGCCGTCATGGTATCTGATGCCGGATGTCTATGAGAAGTTCTTTGCGGAGTTTGGGAAAAAGCCAGAGGATTTCTATCATCTGGATCGCCTCGATCCGTCCTACAGGATCTACTTCGAAGAAGGTCCGACCATCGACATCGCATCGGATGTATCAAAAAACATCGCCTTATTTGATACATTTGAGAAGGATGGGGGTGAGAAACTCAGAAGATACCTCAGCGAAGGAAAAGAGAAGTACGACCTTGCAATCGGGCAGATGCTGTACCGGGACTATCGATCCATCTTTGATATGTTCGATCCCCATATGATCCTTGAAGGGAGGAAGTTCCATATCTTTGAAAGCCTTGACTCCTTCGTCAAAAAGCGTTTTTCAAGCGATGAAGCACGCAGGATCGTCCAGTACTCAGTCGGGTTCCTCGGAAGCTCCCCAAAGAATACACCTGCATTCTACCATATGATGTCCTACATCGATCTGAGTATGGGGGTATGGTACCCGGATGGCGGTATGCGGAAGGTCGTTGACGGGATCTATGATCTCGCCAGCCAGTATGGTGCATCCTTCCGGTTCAATGAACCCGTCACCTCGATAGATGTCAGGGACGGTGTGGCAACGGGTGTCACCACCCCGGAGGGGACATACGAAGCAGATATCGTTATCGTCAATGCAGATTACCCCTATGCCGAGACCGCATTACTCGAGCCGCAATATGCCACGTATCCCGAGAAGTACTGGAAGAAGCGGGAGATAGCCCCGTCCGCATTTGTCGTCTATCTTGGTGTAAATAAAAAAGTACCGTCTCTTGCGCACCATACCCTCTTCCTCGATAAAGACTGGGAGGAGAACTTCCACCGCATCTTCGATCCTGCACAGGCAGACTGGCCCGAGAGCCCGTCATACTATGTGAATGTCCCGTCAAAGACCGATGCATCTGCGGCCCCCGAAGATGGAGAGGCACTCTTCATCCTCGTCCCCCTTGCCCCCGGCATCCCGGACTCGCCGGAGATTCGGGAGAGATTCTACAACCAGATCATCGATCATATCGAAGCAACAACCAAAGAGAATATCAGAGATGCGGTCGTGACGAAGAGGATCTTTGCCCTGGGAGACTTTGAGGAGCGGTACAATGCATATCGGGGCACGGCACTTGGCCTGACGCATTCCCTCTTCCAGACAGCCCTCTGGCGGCCGGCACACCAGAGCAGGAAGGTCAAAAACCTCTACTATACCGGCCAGTACACCCATCCCGGGATCGGCGTTCCGATGACGCTGATCTCGTCACAGATAATTGCCGGAGATATCACCAAAAAGATGAGATAACGAGGATATGAATGGATACGACATTACTATCGATATTCCATGGAGGAAGCAGGACGTATTTTTACAGTACACTCTTCTTTCCCCGCGAGATCAGAAGAGATGTCTTCATCCTCTACAGCTTCGTCCGGGTGGCAGATGACTATGTAGATGCCATCCCTCAGGATACGGAGGCGTTTTATGCATTCGTCGATAGCTACCGGAGAGCCGCTTCCGGTGAGGTGACCGGGAATGTGGTCATTGATGGGTTTGTAAATCTTGCCCACCGCCTCTCGTTTGAACCCGGATGGATTGATGCCTTCCTCAGATCCATGGAGATGGATATTACCGTCAGCCAGTATGAAACTGAGAAGGATCTTCTCCGGTATCTCTATGGATCATCCGAGGTTGTCGGCCTGATGATGGCACGGGTCCTGAGACTCCCGGAGAGATCGGATCATGCCGCACGCCTCCTTGGAAGAGCAATGCAGTATATCAATTTTATCAGGGACATCCCCGAAGATATCAGATTGGGAAGGCTCTATTTCCCGATGGAGGAACTTGAGCAGTTCGGGCTTGCCAGTCTTGATGAGGGGTATGTCAGGGACAAACCTCTGGCATTCGACGCATTTCTGCAAAAGCAGATCGCGAGGTATGAGATCTGGCAGAAAGAGGCAGAAGACGGGTACTTTTCAATTCCCGCCCGCTCCCTTATTCCGGTGAAGACGGCATCGGATATGTACACCTGGACTGCCCGGGTGATCCAAAAGCGGCCCTCAATCGTCTATGAACGAAAGGTGAAGCCTTCAGTTCCCCGGATCGTCGCAACTGCCCTCGGAAACACCATTGCGATATCTTCCAGAAGAGCCTGTGGAGCCGCTCCATGGCTCTGCTCCCGAAAGAGTGAAGAGTGATGTCTGAGAACATTCTCTCCCTCGCTCTACGCATCTCCAGGATACGGTTCTGGATATACACCGGCGGGACCTACGTTGTCGGATTCGCCCTTGGAATGGGATCCTGGGAGGCGTTCCTTCGTCCGGAATATATGATCTATCTCTTCTACTTCTTCATCCCCGCCAATATCTTCATTTATGGCGTCAATGACTACTTTGACCAGGAGACAGACAAGAATAATCCAAAGAAAGATGCCCAGGAGTATCGATTGGAAAAGAAGGATGAAAAGGGTCTCTTCTCCCTCCTCGCAGTTGTTACAGGCATCAGTCTCATCCTCCTTGCCACCCAGGCAGACCTGACGGCACAGCTGATCTTCGCCTCGTTCCTCTTCCTCTCCTTCTTCTATAGTGCCCCGCCCCTCCGGTTTAAAGAGATCCCCGGTATCGACTTTGCTTCAAACATGCTCTATATCATGCCGGGTATCTTCGGCTATTACCTTGCATCAGGGTTTCTGCCGCCATGGTTCCTTATCCTTGCAGGATTCTTCCATATCGCTGCCATGCATCTCTTCTCTGCCATTCCTGATATCGGGTATGATACAAAGGCAGGGCTCCGGACGACGGCGGTTACGCTGGGAGAGCGGCCATCACTCATCCTCTGCCTCCTCTTCTGGACGGGGCTCTCCATGATCGTCATACCTGCTTCAGGAATACACCCGGCAGCTTTCCTTGTCCTGATCTACCCTGCAGTTCCGCTCCTGCTCCTCCTGAAGAGAGACCACGACATTGAGAAGGTATACTGGTATCTCCCGGCTATCAACACGACACTTGGGGGACTTATCTTCATTGCAGCGACCCTTCATACCTTCGGGTAGGAGATGACCATATGGCCACCAATCACCGTCTTCGATTTCGGGGAGGACGTTGTGAGCGACTGCGAAGATAGTCGGCCACCTCCGGGGAGAGATCCTTTTTTGAGAGAAGATACTTCCTCTTTCCCCCATCGGATGCGGATTTGATCTCAACATGGTGTTCCTGTTCATTCACCCGGAGGGCTGAGAGGGGGATGTGCCGCTCCCTCCCTGACCCCGTCATCAGAAGAGTGATATCTGTTTCACCGGGGTGAACCGATCGTGGGTAGAGGGTCACAAGCATGAACCACATGTAGAGAAAGACAAGGCCAGGGAGTGGAGCAAGCCAGTATGGACTCCGCATCACAAGGAGAATAGTAAGGGCTGAGGCTGAGGCGATCCAGAGCAGAAGATAGAACCAGGAGACGCGGAGGGTATGCTGATTGACGCTGATCTGATCCATTCCTTCTATTCCCTCCCAAGCCTCATTATCCGGATTCCGGGACCTGAGCGCTCAAAGAAGGCTGCAAAGAAACCGCTAAGATCCTCATCCCAGCAATCCGAACCACTCCTGATATCCCACCCCCCCATCATTGACTTTCTGACATGCTTTCCAAGGGCAGCATGGAGGAGGGCCTCTGAGGAGAGGAGATCTACCGCTTTTGTATATGGCCGTCGTATCTCGACCACATACCGCCCTTCCTCAATGAACGGTCCGGAGAGGGGCGATTCATCAAGGTACTTCCTCACAAATTTCCCGGCGTTCTCTCCATTCCAGACAGGGGGCCCGATATGCCGGACGACCGGCGCCACAGCCTCATTAAAGAGTTCAAAGAGGAGGAAAGATACGGATTCTCCCATGAAACAATCAGTCCGGTTCATATGGAAACCGTTCCGTTCGAGGAGATCTGTTATTGCAGTAAGGCTCTTCCTGAGTTGTGGGACGACGGTATCGGGGACATATGCCGGGGTTGGAAATGATAGCATATAGAGTGCTGTTCCCCGTTCCTCAAGAGCCACCCGGAGCTGATTTTTTGAGAAGGAGACGGGCTGTCGGCAGGTGAAGAAGGCGTCGGAAGGTGCGTCACGATATCCCCGGACAAGCTCAATGAACTCGCACATCCGATCAAGTGAGAGGGCGGCAGCGACATTCCGGTTGGGATCCGTCGGATCGACCACCACAAGCGGTTCATCAAATGAGCGGGTCCGGTGCTCCTCGGGATCGATGAGACACCCGGGCCGCCATGCCGACGCCGCTTCAATGAGCTGCCGGAATCCGCCATAATAAAGGATGAGGAGTTCGCAGAGATATCCTGAGAAGCCCTCCGTCATATGATCGGATCCATAGACACCGCCTGCTTTTGTGAACTGTTTTAACAGGAGAGCATCATCGACAAGAGATGGAATGCGTGGTGTGATGTAGAGGGTATGAAATGGCGTTCTGTCAACCGCGCTCTTGATCTCCCTTGCCGAAGCGACATGGTAGCAGGGGACGAGATCGCAATCGAGATCATAGAGATGGGCATTCAGGTACGGGTGTTCGGCATACTTCTCAACAGCTGTCCCCCCGAAGTGATCGACAACATCCCGCGCGATTCTGATCCCTTCCTCGGCAAGTTCATCGCGGGGAAGATCGGGAGGGAAGAGCATGAAGATATCGAGATCCCGATCCCCCCTGACGAATGTGCCCCGCGCCACTGAACCGACGACCATTGCAGGCCGGTTATGTGTATCACGGAGATACCGGATGATCGCATCTGATATTGTACTGATGTGGCGCACCTCCTCAGGTGTCGGCCTGATCCGTGAGAGGACATCCTCTTCAAGACAGGTTCTGGTCACAGCTGCACCTCGGCAAGGGTCTCATAGACTGGGCCGCGTGGGGTGAGGGTACTCTTCTTCAGAAGAAAGGATGTAACGGGCATCGGAGCAGAACCTGGCAATTCCGATTGAGAGATCGCTTTGAGCTGACCGGGTATATCGGGATGAAACGCCTTTACCCGCGCAAGGGTGATATGCGGACGAAAAGGACGCTGCTCACGAGGAAATCCAAGAGGTTCAAGGATAGATTCGATCGTACCGGCAAGCCGGGCGCTCCGGCCGCCATCCTCAACCTCTGCCCAGATGACACGCGGCTGACGTGGATTATTGGATGCTATGCCCCGGATATCAATCTCATATGGTGGAGAAGAGATGGTTTTGAGCGCGGATATGATCGAAGGGATCTGATCACCCGGCACCTCTCCAAGAAATTTCAATGTAATATGGAGAAGAGAGGGATCCACGATTGCAAGTCTTCCCTTCACTCCGATGAGGGGGTTTTGCAGGGAAGACAACGTCTTCCGGCACGATTCGTTGAGATCAATTGCGATAAACAGCCGGACCATAGCAATTACCCAGTTAATCAGCGTTGATGAAGGTTAATGTTTCACCTGGTGTGGTATACAAAAAGGATAGTTCATATTCCAAAAAGGCAAAGTAGGTAATTAGCCAGAACCAATAGATCATCACACCGGGGTACTCCATATGTCAGATAGTAAAAATATCATCGTCTATTCACTTGAAGTCTGTCCAAACTGTGAAATACTCAAGAATTACCTCCAGATAAAGGGAGTTGACTATGCTGAAATAAGTCTGGACGATCCCGAGGCGCTGACCGATCTCCGGATGAACGGGGTCTTTGTGATGGAGGCACCGGTCCTCCAGATCGGGGAGGAATACCTCACCTCAAAAGAGCTCTTCAAAGATGGAGAGGTACAGAACTCTGTCGAAGAATTGTGTAAACGGTGAAGGCCGAATGAAAGATACACGCCAGTCGACCCTCGACGGGGCATTCCGGCCCGCCATGCCGAAGGTCAGGACTTCGTTTGGCCACATGATGGACTGGGATCGATCAAAGATCGAAAACCAGATTCTCCAGGAGACGCGGCTTGTTGGAACCTTCTATGGCAGGGAAGGGGCGGAGCGCGAACTTGCCGAGCGGATTGCACGTGAGGTCGAGGGCAGAATAAAAAAGCTCGGCCTCACCTTCCTCTCAGGCCCTCTCATCCGTGAGATTATGAATATGACCCTCCTTGAAGAGGGGCTGGTTGACTACCGCAATGTCTGTACACGGGTTGGAACCCCGGTCTTTGACGCACACCTGATCGATGTCGGGAGAGGGTTTGAATCCAAGGATAACTCCAATCTCCAGGAGAATGCCGAGACCTCGCATAAGAAGAAGGCTGACAAGATAAGTAAAGAGCAGTATCTTCTCCAGCTCCCCCCTGAGCTTGCTGACCTTCACCTCACCGGGGATATGCATATCCATGACCTGGAATATTTTGGGACACGCCCATTCTGTATAGACGGAGGCACAGTCATCCCGGTGAAATCTGATAATCGCATCAGAAGTATCCGTGCTGATGAGTTTGTATTCTCCGGGGATACCCTGCACCCTGATGATCTCTCTCTTCTCACCCCAAGGGGCTGGATGCGAGTCACAAAGGTGACGCGAAAGATCCCGGATGACGGAGAACTACTCAGGATAAAGACATCAACCGGCCGTTCGCTCTCCGTCACAAAAGAGCACCGTATACCGGTACATACAGATGAAGGAATGGCTATCCGGCGGGCAGATGAGATTACAGAAGGTGATATCCTCTATGCAGTTACTCCATCAGATTCAGTTCGGGGAGAGCCGGTCAGGGAGATACACCTGATTTATGAACTCACGAAGACTGTGCCGGAAGAACTCCTTGAGGGAATATACGTGCGGGGGGCGGCGAGTCTGTTCTCTGACATTGTCCGAACGGGTCAGGCAAAGTCCTTCGTCGCGATCTCCAGAGCTCTTGGGATAGAGCACAGGAAGCAGTGGTATACAAAAGGTGTCATGCCCATTCGCCACTTCCGGTCATTGTGCGAGATCTATGGTATTGACGATATGTCCGGCTTAACGGTCGGGGTAACAGGCAGTAATCATGATCTCCCTGCCCTCCTTCCAGTCACCGCCGACCTGATGCGGCTGCTTGGATTCTTCGTCTCTGAAGGCAATTACAATGCCTTCCCGAAGGTTGGTCAGTATAACCTTGCAATCACGGAGAATCATCAGTCTGCGGCAATACAGGCATCAGTAAAGACAACTCTCAACACCTATGCAACGATCACCCGTCCTACCCGGGATTCAACACAGATCTACGGTATTGACGTTCACAGGATGCGTGCACAACAGGTCTATTTCGGAGGAAAGATCGTCTATCTTCTCTTCCGGTATATCTTTGGAATACCTGAGGGAAGTGCCGGGAAACGCCTGCCCTGGATCGTGTATCATGCAGATGACATCCTCCTTCGTGAGTTCCTCTCAGCACTCTTCACCGGTGATGGAACGGTGTATTACCGGCCGGAAAAGTCGGATTGCATCGTCAACTATTCCACAGTTTCTGCATCACTCCGACAGGAGCTTGCACTTCTTCTGACAACACTCGGAATAGGAGTGCATATTACTGAGCTGTATAATGATGAAACAGAGCGGAGGATTCTGTACCGCATACAGTTCCATGGAAGGAAGAATATCGATATTTTCTCCCAATACTGTTCATTTCTGGATGAGAGGCAGGATCATATCGATCGCTTCCTCAAACAAACAGAGAGAATTAATCGGACCGAAAAACCTGAGCGTGTTATGGCCATCGAACCATCAGCACCCTCTGGCAGCTATGTCTATGATCTCTTCCTTGGAGGCGACGGGAGCGAGGAGAGCCACACCTTCTATGCAGCAGACGGTCTCCTGATTCATAACTGCCAGGATTGGGATCTCCGCTATTTCTTCTACTATGGTCTGATGCCGGATGGAAACGGGACAAAGGCAAGTGTTGCGGGTCCTGCGAAACGCCCGGAGGTTGCCGTTCTTCATGCTGTCAAGGCCCTCGGATCTGCCCAGACGAACTTTGCCGGGGGTCAGGGATACTACAACTTCCTCACCTTCCTCGCACCCTATGTCGAGGGGATGAACAAGACCGAGATCAAACAGCTGATGCAGATGTTTGTCTATGAGATGACCCAGATGATGGTCGCCCGTGGCGGCCAGGTGGTCTTCTCGTCAGTCCAGCTCTCACCAGGTGTTCCAAAACTCTGGCGTGACAAGCCAATCGTCTTCAAAGGAAAGGTCTGGAACGGGGAGCAGGCACCGCTCCGGACCTATGGGGAGTTTGAACGAGAAGTACGACACCTCTTTGCAACACTGATGGAAGTGATGCTCGAAGGGGATGACTGGGGGAAGCCCTTTAACTTCCCAAAGCCGGAGATCAGTATCGAACCTGACTTCATCGACGAAGACGAGGATTTCAACCGCGACCATCCGGATATTCCGACATATCGGGAGCTGTACCTGATGACCTTCGAACTCGCCTCGAAGTTCGGGACACCCTACTATGATAATCAGCTCCCTGCATACCGTGGGGCAGGCGAGGGGATATCCTGTTACCAGTGCTGTGCATACCAGTTCTCGACAACAGCCGCAAATGACACCAGCTTCGATGATAAGCTCCATTTCCGTGATGGTGCACATTTCTCAATGGGATCCTGGCAGGTGATATCGGTCAACTGCCCACGCGCAGCATACCGCGCCGATCATGATGATGAAGCCCTCTTTGCAGAGTTGCGAGGGATGATGGATTCAGCGGTCTCGATATTCCGGATCAAGCGGCGCTGGATGGAACTGGTCCGGGCAAACGGCAGGATGCCATTTGCAATGCAGCGACCAAAAGATCCCATCACGCATGAGCGTGGCGCGGTGGCAGTCGATCTTGAAGGGCTCGTCTACACCATCGGGATCGTCGGTGTCAACGAGATGATCCAGCACCATACGGGATTCCAGCTTCATGAGACGAAGGATGCATTCCGGTTCGCTGTTCGAACGATGACGGAGATGGAACAGTACGCCAAAAAGCTCTCAGCTGAACACGGAATGACAATTGCACTCGCCAGAACTCCTGCAGAGACAACAGGACAGCGGTTTGCCGTCGCGGATCTCCTCGATGAAACGTACCGTCCGCATGCGTTAAAGATCGTCAAAGGCGATACAAAGAATCTGTTTGAACGGGCGAAGAAGACACTCGACCTCCCGGTTTATTATACAAACGGTATTCATGTCACCCCCTCTGCCCCGGTGACACTCACAAGGAGGATGGAACTTGAACATATCTTCTTCCCGATTGTTGATGGAGGGAATATCTTCCATATCTGGCTTGGGGAGGCACGGCCTGACCCCCGGGGCCTGATGGATATGGCAATGAACCTCTGTAGAAATACCCAGATTGGGTATTTTGCCTTCACCCGGGACCTGACCGTCTCACTCAAGCAGTTCACCGAATACCACTCAGACAAAACACCCGAGACAGCCGGAAGCCTTTCATCCGCTGATAGACGGATACTCATCTGATTCTCCCCCCACCATCTCTTTCATTGTCTCAAACAACACACCTATCAGACAATGAGAGAGCCTGCCGTCAAGAAGAACCTCTTCTGGTGCGATAGCTGCAACGTTCCCCTCCTCGGCCGAAGGTGCGGATGTGGAGCAGAAGGACGGAGTATCCCGCTCCTTGAGCCCTACGATCTCAGGCCTGCCCTCAGAGCGGATATGAAGCTCATCAGAGATCTCCTTCTGGCACAGTTTGGTGATATCCCGATTCCAAAGATCGTAATCCTGAATAAATCGGGCGGAACGGACAGGGCAGATCTCGTCATTATGCATGGGAAGCGGTTTGGGTGGCTCCTCTTTGATCCGGTGAAGCGAAGGCACTCACTCGAGATTGCACCCGAGGCTCTCCCTTTCCTCCTCCCCTATGCAACAAACGGCATTCTGCATCTGGACGAGCACCTCGATCAGAGCGGAAAAGTCAGAATAGGTGGGAAGCGGTTTCCTCTCAAATCTCCGGTCCCCGACGGATCAGTCATCATCTCCTATCGGAATAAATATGGAACCGGCACTGTGAAGGATGGCCATGTGCGAGTGAAGGAGCTTACACAGGTGGACCCGGTAACACCAAAGAATCCGGACTGGAAGAGGGTGATCGAGCAGAACAGATACCATCTCAAGCTCCTTGAACGTGATGCTCTCCGGGTTATCAAAGCCCATAGTACTGATCGTCCCATAGCAAATGTCTCATTCTCAGGGGGTAAAGACAGCACAGCAGTCCTTTATCTCGCTCGGAAAGCAGGAGTAACCTCAGCATTTTTCATCGACACAGGGATCGAGCTTCCGGAGACGATTACATATATAGAGTCGATGGATGTTCCGATCATCAGAAAAGCAGGTGACTTCTTCGCAGCAGTCGAGCGAACCGGACCACCAGGGAAAGACCACCGGTGGTGCTGTAAGCTTCTCAAACTCCACCCGCTCCGACTGTATCTCTCAGAGATCGGGCCATGCGTCACATTTCAGGGTAACCGATGGTACGAGTCATGGAACAGAGCGGATCTTGAAGAAACGAGCCAGAACCCGGCAAATCCACTCCAGCTCAATGTATCACCGATCAGATCCTGGCGTGCACTGGAAGTCTATCTCTACCTCTGGTGGCAGAATGCCCCGATCAACCCACTCTATGATATGGGGCTTGAACGGATCGGCTGTTATCTCTGCCCGGCAATGCTCGAGAGCGAGTATGAGACCCTCAGGACGATACACCCGGATCTCACGGAGAGATGGGATTCGTTCCTCAGGCGATGGGCGATGAAGACCGGGATGCCAGAAGGCTATCTGGAATATGGCCTCTGGCGATGGAGGGCACTTCCACCGAAGATGAGGGAGCTCTGCCGGGATCACGGAATAGTCGTGGACAAAGACTACACGCTTCGTCCACTACCTGCTGAGGAGAGGGGAGTACCCGGGGAGGCGGTATCCCATGATGAACCCGGGTATCCGATTGGGAGGATACGGCGGGATTTCCCTATCGTCCATGAGGCTATCTATCTTGATTCTCCGGCGATGAGCCTCTCCCCCGAGCCGGTCGTCAATGCTCTCATCGAATTTGAGCACCGGTACCGTGCCAATGTCGGCCGGGGGGTTCACAGGTTCACACAGATAGCAACCCAGCGGTACTGGCATGCCCATACCAAGGTTGCACGGTTCATCCATGGGGAGGCAGGAACAACCGTCTTTACGAAGAATACGACCGAATCAATCAACATGGTCGCTTCAGGTCTGGACTGGAAACCCGGTGATCGGGTAATCACCACCATCCTGGAACACCATTCAAATCTCCTTCCCTGGCGTGCACTGGCAGATAAAGGCGTCGAACTGGAAATTGTCGGCATTCATAGCGATTATACACTGAACATGGATGGGCTGAGAGACGCACTTGCACAAGGAGCACGGCTTGTTGCGATCACCCATGCATCAAATGCTATCGGAACCATCACCCCGGTCAGGGAGATCGGGCAGCTCTGTAGAGAATACGGGGCGCTTTTCCTCATCGATGCCGCACAATCCATCCCGCATATGCCGTTTTGTCTCCAGGAGATCGACTGTGACTTCTGTTGTTTCTCAGGTCATAAGATGCTTGGACCAACAGGTACCGGTGTCCTCTGGATGAAGGAGCCGATTATCAGGCCGATCATCCTTGGCGGGGGTATGGTCGAATCAGTCTCGCAGGATGGGCATCAGGCTGTCGAGGGATATGGCAGGTATGAAGCAGGAACCCCGAATATCGCCGGGGGAATAGGGCTGGGTGTAGCCGTCGACTATCTCGAAGAGATCGGGATGGAGGCGATACGACGGCATGAAGAAGAACTCACGACACGCCTGGTTGAGGGACTCTCTGGACGTAAAGGGGTTACGGTCTATGCTCCTGCAGAACCTAAGGATCGGATCGGTGTCGTCTCATTTACCATCGACGGGCTCCATCCCCATGAGGTTGCAGAGCGGCTTGATGCCGATGCTGAGATTCTGGTCCGTTCAGGCCATCACTGCTGCCAGCCGCTGATGGAGTCGCTTGGGCTCAACGACGGAACCGTCAGGGCGGGTATCGGGCTGTATACAACAGAGAACGAGGTGGATCTCCTCATCGCAGCGGTACAGGAGATCATTGAGGGGCGCTGATCCTCTCCGGATATGTATAGAGGACCAATGCGCCATCCGCAGAGATTGTACCGAGCGTGAGATTCATCTCCCCGGCAATCCGATGAGCAAGATCAGTCGGAGCTGACCGACCAAGAAGGATCGGGATACCGGCAAGGAGGCAGCGCCGTACCATCTCTGAAGAGATGAGGCCTGATATGATAAGGAATGTCTCGGAGAAGGCGGTCCCTGCCTTTAAGCCCGAACCAATCACCCGGTCGGTCGCATTGAGGGGATCAAGATCTCCTGACCGCAGAATCACCCCGTTCTTACCACAGAGGAATGCTTCGGACGGGAATGCACCACCACCGGAGCATTCCATGAGAGCAGAAGATACCTCGGAGAGGGAGAGGGAGAACCCGGATCGGACCGGGGGAAGTTTTGTGAGATCGATATAGGATGTACTCCCACCACATCCTGAAAGCACCGTCTTTCTTCTGCCGGTGATTCTGAAGGGATCAACGGTCAGGACACTGACCCGGTTCTCCTCAACCCTGATCGACTCAATATCCTTGTGGTTTCTGATGATCTCTTCTGAGAAGAGATACCCGATAACGAACTCCTCAACAGAGTCAGGAATGATGATCGGTGTTGCTGCATAGCGCCCGTTCACAAAGAGGGCGACGACACGCTCCGGCAGAAGATCCCACATATCGTATATGCGGATAGAGGAGACCGTATTTTTCTCCATATCGGGTAAAAAGAGATGAAAGATTTATTCCTGGACAAGCTCGATATCCGAGATATCAAACTGTCTCCGGACAAGGGATTTTGCCTTCAGAATATTCTTTCCTTCCTTCCCTATGGCGAGACCACGATCTTCCTCATTAACCTCGACATGGGCCACCTGTTCATCGTCTTCTCCTTCAATGGTTACGGAGAGCACCTGTGCCGGGAGAAGGCAGTTCCTGATGAACTGAACGAGATCATCGGAATATTCAACGACCTCAACCCGCCTGTCGAGCACTTCGGACGCTTTCTTAATGCTTGAACCTTTCTTTCCGATGGCAAGACCCATCTCACCAGGATTGATGATGAAGATGACCCGATCGTAGCGGTCATCAATGACACAGTCACGTGCGCCGGCACCGGTGAGATTCTCAAACTGGGAGATCAGCCGCATGCAGTCTTCTGTTAAGGTAATTTCGGACATATTACGCTCTCTGAAGGGTAAGGATGTCAGATTCACCAGGTTCGATGACGGCAAGCGCACTGACGATAAAGTCTTTTCCACACTCACGGCCGAGCTGGCGGCCTGAGCCTTTGTACGGATAAACGGCAAGGTTCTCCTGTGCCTCGACAAATTTTTTAAAGTCTTCCGGGCAGTTCTGTGCAATGATGACAAGGCGTGCTGTCGATTCCTGAATGCTTGCCTCTGTACTGTTCCGGCCAAGTGTGACCGTTCCGGTCTTCATTGCCCTGCGTAAAGATGTATTGAAATCCATTAGTTCTCACCTGTTCTGGTGATGTTATTCATCGGCCTGACTACCAGCCGGACATCACCCGTTCCGAGTTGAATTGGCTGGCCCACGATGACATTCTCTGTGACACCGCAGAGGACATCATGTTCATGCGCTATCGACGCATCGAGGAGGTGATTGACCGTCACCTCAAACGCCGCACGTGAAAGGACGCTCTCCTTCTCTCCTGCAATACCGTGACGACCGATCTGTTTGACCTCTCCATCCATGCACATCATATCTGCAACGAGCATGATATGCCGGACATCGACACCGATACCCTGCTCACGAAGCGTGCTGTTCGCCTCGTAAATAATGGCGTTTCGTGCGGCTTCGATTCCGAGAATCTGAGCAATCTCACTGATATTATTCGTACGGGTTCGCGTGGTATCCACGCCCTCAACCTCGAATACGTCTTTTAGATTGGAGCCCTCAGTATATAGGATATACTCTCCGGATTCTTTCCTGACAACGACACGCCGGATATCATCGATACCCTGCACGATAACATTTCTGACATGTTCTACGAGCTGGAAGAGATTTTGATAGCTTAGCTGGTCTTTTGGGGTGAAACGTATGACGCCCTCGGCCTCATTCACATCAAACTCAAAGTCCCGGTAATGGCGGCGCTCGCGGATCTTCGCAGGTGCGCGCTCAAGAATCTCGGAGATTTGTATTCTCCGCTTATCACAGACCGCCTTGTTCAGGGTGACGATGACACGCATATTTTCCATATCGGTGACGATATCACCAAACTCATGGAGTGGAGATGCTTCAACATCCCATGAAACCTCACGGGCGCGATCACGATCCTCACGGTATCCATCCTCGAGATAAATCGTCATCGTCGGGGTCGATGGCTCTTTCCTGGCATCCATAATTTCAATGAGACGGGGAAGACCCAGAGTGACGTTAATTTCAGCGACACCCGCATAGTGGAAGGTACGCATCGTCATCTGTGTGCCCGGTTCACCTATCGACTGGGCAGCAATGATCCCGACCGCTTCACATGGTTCTATCCTGGTGAGGCCGTATTCATTGATGACACGCGCAATAATCTCTTCAAACTGATCATCAGTCACCGGATTCTCCTGGTCCTCTTTCTTCAGGAGGAGACTGATCAGCTGATCATGGGTCTTGACGGGAAGGTGGGCATCATTGATCCGGCAGATACGATCAAGAATACGTGCAAAGACGTGCTCTTCGACCTCCCTTCCCTTGAGCCATGCTGTTATCAGATTATGGATCGTCTCGGGAAGGCTGAATGACTCAATTCTCTCAATATATTCCTCGTTCATATCAGACCTCCTCCTTCAGAACACTCTCAACGATACCTTTGACATCAACCGGATCTCCAAACGCGCTCTTCGTCGGATCGGTTCCATCCTCTCCATAATTGAACTGGAGGATCCTGCCACCTGTTGTTCGTACCGTGCCATCGTAGGCGACCTTCAGATCCTGAAGTGCGTTAATCAGCCTCCTCTGAAGATATCCGCTCTGCGAAGTCCTGACTGCAGTGTCGACAAGACCTTCACGACCACCAATCGCATGGAAGAAGAACTCGGTCGGAGTAATTCCGCTCTTGTAGGAGTTCCGGATAAATCCATGGGCTCCTGCCCCCTGATCGGACTTTTTGAAGTGGGGAAGGGTTCGTCCTTCATACCCACGAACGATACGCTCACCACGAACCGACTGCTGACCGATACATCCGGCCATCTGCGTCAGGTTCAGCATCGAACCACGGGCACCGGAGACGGCCATGACCACAGCGGAGTTTCCAAGTCCAAGGTGACGGCCGGCGATATCACCGGTGCGATCCCTTGCCTTCCCAAGAACCTGCATGATCTGCATCTCCAGAGTCTCTTCAGCAGTCCTGCCAGGCATCGGCTCAAGCTGGCCGTTCTGGTAGATCGTGATCCTCTTCTCAACATCGGACTCGGCCTCGTCAAGGAGATCCCGGATCTGGGCATACTCAGTCCTGGAGAGATCTTCATCATCAATCCCGAAGGAGAAGCCGATAAGCATGATACTCCGGATCGAGAGCTGGGTCATGTCATCGATATACTGCCGGGCACGCCCAAGTCCATGCTGACGGATGATCCGGTTCATGATGGCCCCGTCAAAAGCACCAACCGATTTTTTATCAATGGTACCAGTGATGAGCTCCCCATCCTCTATCCTGATGTAGGCGTCACGCTCGCAGCGCTCAAGGTCACATTCATTGCCGCAGTTCTTACAGGAGGTGGCCCGGTAGACCATATTCAATCCTTTGGGAAGGATGAGGGAGAATACCTGTTTGTTGCTCCAGTATGGTATGCCATCCTCGATCTTCCCTGGCTTTGGAAGGAATTCGATATTGGCGTGTTTTAACAGATAGAGCGCTTCTGGTTTGGTGTGCCATTTTGGCAGATGGGTGAGGAGGAAGATCCCTGAGATATGGTCATGAATCCCGCCGATGATAGGTCCACCGAAACGAGGGGAGAGAATATTCTCCTGGACGGAGGCGAGAAGGAAGGCTTCGGCACGTGCCTCCTCGGTCTGCGGGACATGCATGTTCATCTCATCACCGTCAAAATCCGCATTGTATGGCGGGCAGACGGCAGGGTTGAGCCTGAAGGTCCGATCACCCATGATCTTGATCCGGTGAGCCATGATGCTCATTCTGTGAAGTGAAGGCTGACGGTTGAAGAGGACGATATCGCCGTCCCGAAGCTGGCGATCAACAGTCCAGCCAACCTCAATCATCTGGGCAACCGTCTCACGGTTGTCAAGTGACCCGGATCCACCATGGAGGCGAAGCCTCCGTTTATCGGGTCTGATGGCGTAGTTTGCCCCGCATGGATCACGGAGGGTCGGCCGCTCAGGTCCGACCATAACGATGGAGCGAAGCTCCTCAATGTTATGGCTTGTTACCCGGACAGGAACGGACATCTCATTTGCTATTGCAAGCGGGACACCGACCTCGGATACGGAGAGGTTGGGATCGGGAGATATGACCGTACGTGCTGAGAAGTTGACACGCTTTCCGGAGAGAGAACCACGGAACCGTCCGTCTTTTCCTTTCAGACGCTGTGAGATGGTTTTTAAGGGCCTGCCGGAGCGATGGCGTGCAGGAGGGCATCCTGCCACCTCGTTATCCATGTAGGTGGTTACATGGTACTGAAGCAGCTCCCAGAGATCCTCGATAATGAGCTGGGGTGCCCCGGCATCCTGGTTCTCTTTGAACCGCTGGTTGATCCTGATGATATCAACGAGCTTATGGGTGAGGTCATCCTCGGAACGCTGACCATTCTCCAGAATGATGGAAGGCCGCATCGTCACCGGGGGTACGGGAAGAACGGTGAGGATCGTCCATTCAGGACGGGCGACACTGGCATCAATCCCCAGAATCTTGAGATCATCTGATGGAATCCGCTCAAGCCGTGCCCTGATATCTGCAGGTGTCAGCTTATGCTCGACCTTCTTCCCATCATCCACATAGACCTCCATGAAGGTCGTCGGTTTCTCAAAATTCACCTTGAGCTGCTGCTCATTGCAGTGTGGACAGCTCCGCTCCTTCTTGATATCCTTCTCTGAAACAACCTCTGCAGAGAAGGGATCATCACCGAGTGCTGAGAATTTATCGATCTCCTGGGGTTCGAGAAGAAGTCGCCCGCATGCCCTGCAGGTGACACGAAGGAGTTTCCTGATAAGGCGTGTAAAGCCGACATGAATGACCGGCTTTGCCAGATCAATATGACCGAAGTGACCGGGGCAATCCCCGGACTTCTGGCCGCAGGTCCGGCAACGGAGACCGGGATCGATGACTCCGAGGCTCGGATCCATCAGACCCTTACTGTATGGGAAGCCGTCATCATCATAGGTGTCCGGCCAGATCACCTTACAAACACTTGCTTTTCGGATGTCTTTTGGTGAAAAAAGACCAAAATCAATCATTCCAATTCTTTTTGGGCTTGGCATATCCCGATCACCTCAGACAATATCCTCTAACACCAGCCGCGGGGCTATTCCCATGCTGATCATCTCATCCAGGAGTAATTTGAAGGCGTAACTCATCTCAACCTCATAGATATCGGTCTCTGCACCGCATGCAAGACAGTGGGTTACCTTCCGCTTGGCGTCATATGTCGCAACCATGCCACACTGGGCACAGACCCATTCCTTCACGGCATCCGACTCATCAAGAAGACGTTCCTTCAATGCCATCGCCGCACCATGGCCGATCATGACATCACGCTCCATCTCACCGAACCGAAGACCTCCTTCCCGGGCACGTCCCTCAGTCGGCTGACGGGTCAGAACCTGAACAGGCCCACGGGAACGGGCATGCATCTTGGTTGAGACCATATGGTAGAGCTTCTGGTAGAAGATAACGCCAACATAGATATCAGCAGCAAACCGTCGCCCTGTGATCCCATCATACATCACCTCCCGTCCATTATGAGAGAATCCGAGGTTCTGAAGCTCCTTTCTGAGAGTGAACTCCTTTTCTCCACGGAATGGGGTTGCATCTATCCGGCGCCCCTGAAGGCTGGCAACCTTCCCGCCAATCATCTCGATCATATGACCAATGGTCATACGGGACGGGATCGCATGGGGGTTGATGACAAGATCGGGTGTGATACCCGATTCGGTGAAGGGGAGGTTCTCCTGCGGGGTGATCAGACCGATAATCCCTTTCTGCCCGTGGCGTGATGCAAACTTGTCACCGATCTCAGGAATTCTGAGATCACGGGTTCTGACCTTGACGAGGCGGGAGGAGTTCTCACCCTCTGTCAGGATGACGGTATCAACAATACCATGCTCATTGCTCCTCATCGTGACCGAGGTATCCCGCCGCTTCTCGACAGCTATCAGTTCTGCAGTCGGCTCTTCAAGGAAACGTGGTGGTGAGGTCTTGCCGATGAGAACAGACTTCTCAGAGACGATCGTCTCCGGACCGATGATACCATCAGAGTCGAGGTTGCGGTATGCGTCCTCTCCATGGGAGCCGGAGACATCCTCGTCGGGGATCTCAATCCGGTCAATCTGGCCACCTGGATACCGGCGCTCCTCTCCATCGTACGTCCTGAAGAAATGAGAGCGTCCCAGTCCGCGTTCAATAGACGCTTTATTGAAGATAAGTGCATCTTCAATATTATATCCTTCATAACTGAGGATGGCAACCACAAGATTGTATCCCTGGGGACGTTCTTCAGATCCGATCAGCTCGGCAGCCTGTGTCTTGACAAGGGGCTTGTGCCCATAATGAAGCATGTGGCCACGGGTATCAGGCCGAAGTTTCATATTTGCCTGGGCAAATCCGAGCGCCTGCTTGATCATTCCGGCACCCATCGTCACACGGGGTGATGCATTGTGCTCAGGGAAGGGGACGTGTGCTGCACCAATGCCGAGAATGAGCTGGGGGTCGATCTCCATATGGGTATGGTCGATGGTGATGCCCTCCTGGTTAACGGCAATAAGGAGGTCATCCTCCTCCTCTGCATCGACGTACTCGATCTTCCCCTGCATAATCATGTCATCGAACGTATACTCGCCCGACTGGATCCTGGTGATGTCCTCATCGGAAATAACCGGCTTTCCACCATCAAGGATAATGAGGGGGCGGCGGGCGCGTCCACGATCAGTATTGAGGACAATCTCGCTACTATACTCCTTAAACGAGATGTTCAGCTCAGAGGGGAGGTCACCACGCCTCCTGAGTTCCCGAACCTTTCTGACAAGTCCTGCAGGATCATCAGCAAGACCGATGAGGGCTCCGTCAACAAAGACACGTGCTTTCTGTATCATCAGTTCTCACCTCGGAGGGGCTCCACACCAATGCTTAGAAGCACCTGTTTGAGATGGTCATCATCATCCATGCCCTTGCTCACTTCAACGAGCTGGGCAAAGTTCTTTACAAGACCACAATTCGGTCCTTCAGGAGTCTCTGAGGGGCATATACGGCCCCACTGCGTCGGATGCAGATCACGAGCCTCGAAGTGTGGCTGAGAACGTGAGAGGGGAGATATCACCCTCCGCAGATGTGAGATGACCGACATGTGATCGATCCGGTCAAGCAGCTGGGATACACCGGTTCGGCCACCTACCCAGTTTCCTGTCGCAAGCGGATGAAGCAGCCGCTCTGTCAGAACATCTGCCCTGACTGCGGTCTGGATCGAGAGATCACGGTGCCGCATGCTCGCACGTTCAAGCTGGTACTTGATATCCCGTGTCAACCGGTTCAGGGATATCCGGAAGAGGTCCTCCATCAGATCACCAGCGAGCTTGAGCCTCTTGTTTGCATAGTGATCCTTATCATCCGGCTTCCTCTTATGGAGTGCAAGATGGAAGCAGGCCTCTGCCATACGCCCGAGGAAATGAGCTTTGGCAAGCCTGACGTTCAGGACCATCTCGGCATGGCCGGGATCACCCTCTTTGAGAGTTGGCGATATAAGGTAATTCAGGTGCGGAAGGAGATAGTTGTCCAGGACAAACTCCGCCCGCTTCCGTTGATACTCCTTCGTCTGGTTTGGAGCGAGTTTCTTCCCAACATACATGACCCCTTCCTCGACGGAGCTGCATTCGGCTGCTTCAAGATTCTGGAGCATGTATGTCAGGATATCCTCATCCCGTGAGACAGCCGTGACGACATCTGCATCCGTCTCAAGACCAAGGGATCGCATCAGGTCAGCAAACCTGAGGTTTCCTGCCACAGAGGGGAAGGAGACATCAAGAAGGTTCTTTTTATTCTTCTCAACAACAACAAGCGCCCGGTATCCACGGTACTGTGAAAAGACCTTGGATACATGTATCTGTTCGTTATACCGCTCAGTATACTCGGTCATGATCTTGTTCGATGCGAGATCCTCAAGCGTCATCAGGACACGCTCGGTCCCGTTAACAATGAAGTATCCTCCTGAATCAAGTCGATCTTCACCACGTTCAACCCGCTCGGTGTCAGAGAGGTCATAGAGATTACAGGCTTTTGACCCAATCATAACCGGGAGTTGTCCAATCGTCGTCTCGATTGGATCATACCGTATGTCACCCTGACAGAGGGTCATCTCGAGGATCATCGGTGCGGCATAGTTGAGGTTGCGCAACCGGGCCTCTGTTGGAAAGAGCTCGCTCTGAGAGCCGTCTGCTTCGCGGACGATAGGCTTTTCAACCCGGATCGTTCCGAGTTCGACCCAGACAGGTTCGTTATTCTTCCCTCTGTGTTCGATATCAGTCTCGATGATACGCTGTTCATTGACGACTTTCTGAAGATTGAAATCTAAAAAATTGTTATACGACTCAAACTGGTGACGTGCAACATGATCTTTGGAAAAATATGCCTGCGATAATACGCTTCTATCAATCAGATGGATCATCTCCGATTATTTCTTGGGTCTCCTCACAACAAGGCGATACGATTCAGCTTCACCAGCAGTCTGGCTCTTACGGGTGATCCGTAAGACATTGCCGGGTAAGGCTTCGACAGCTTTAACTATCGGATCATCATGATATATTTTTGGTAACTGCTCAATCGTAATATTATAAACAGAGAGGAGTTCGCTCGCTTCTTCATCTTCCATGATCTGATGCTTTGGCACCATATCATGCATCAGAACATTTAACCTGGTGCCCATCAATGATAGCCCCTACAAATAGTGTTGAATTGGATGATGTTCAGAGATCTCACCGCACAAAAACCACAGCTTCAGCCGTGGAAACGGGCCCGAGGGGATTTGAACCCCCGACCACCTGGTTAAAAGCCAGGCGCTCTGCCTGACTGAGCTACGGACCCACTGGTCAATGAAACCTAGCATTATAAAAACGTCATGAGCACATATAAAGGTAACTGATTAATCCTCGTCGCCATCCCCGGTAGATACCAGGTCTGAATGAGAGGAATGCAAATCAGGTATGGATCGACACCCTTTTCTCTGGCGCGCAAAAAGAAGTATTCATCACGTGAGCTAAAACGTATGTCAGACTATGATCATCTCAGCCCGACAATGAAGACGGTTCTTGATTTCATATCAAGAAGTACCCTCATCATCTATGCCCTCATTGCAGTCCTTCTGATCATAATCGCACTCCTGACGTTCTTTGATGCCGTATATCTGATACTGACAATATTCTCACATGAAAACCTCATCCAGGGAATTGTTGAAATTCTGTATGTCCTTCTTCTGACGATCATCGTGGTAGAGGTTCTCGAGACCGTCACCTCCTATTTCAGGACCGGGCGCATCCTCGTCAGGCCGATACTTATTGCAGGACTGACCGCCATGGTACGAAAAGTTCTGATCATCAATGTCGAGGAGATGCATATCACCGAATCCATCGCAATCATCGGGATCATCGGAGTATTAATCGCAGGTATATTTGTCCTCTGGAAGACCGAGATGTAGAAAAAAAAAGGATGGTGACTAATCGGCCTTTCCAACCCCGATCAGATCCCGAAGCTCTTCAAGACGGGTCTCCTGCATGGAGAGGCCATTTTTCATATTTCGTATGGCAATCTCAATCTTATCGACACTGCCTATCCTTGGATCTTTTAACGAATAGGTGTTCTCAAGAATCCGGATGAGACGTCTGTTGACATCAACACTCTTCACAAGGCGCGCATATTCAGTGACGAGCGCTGTATTTGTGCCCCGCTCCTCAGCAAGATGAATAGCTTCAGCAATCTCCCGCCTCCGTGCCAGGACATGTTCAATGCCATCATAGAGCTCCTTATGAGTGATTGGCTTGATGATGTAATCCTCAATATACATCCCGTACTCCTGCGCCTCATCAGGAGTGAGCTGCTTTGCAGTCAGCATCAGAACAGGGATACCCCGCGTTCCGGGATTGAGTTTGATATTCTCAAGCGTCTCCCACCCATCCATCGGCTCCATCATGATATCAAGGAGGATCAGATCCGGAGATATTTCATCGAGGAGATTAAGGCCTTCCTGGCCGCTTCCGGCAGAATAGGTCTCATATCCCCCTCTCCTGAGCATGGTAACAAAGACTTCAACAATTGCAGGATTATCATCAATAACCAGGATGGTGGCGGTCATCAGAGCGTGCCTCCAATAGATTCGCCAATGTCAAGGAGCCTGGCTGATACCTCCTTAATATCTGCACCACCATCGACAATCGCAGCGATCAGGAGACGGGGGCCGCCCCCGACAATGATGATCATCCTCTCATCACTCCTGACAAGAGCCCAGAGCGGAGTTGTCATACCGACGACAGAAGCCGCTGCTTCTGAAGAGGCGATCATCGTCGCACACATCGCTCCAAACGACTGTGCCGAGATGGGATCTTCAAAGGACTTTCCGATGAGAATACCATCATTTGAGACAAGGGCACATTCGATCACCCCCGGAACAGCCAGGATATCATTGATAAAATGGCGAACCTTCTCTTTAAGCGTACCTGATGATGACATCTATAAAAATCTCCAGCATTTTCCAGATTCCGACCTATGACCGTTTCCTGCACCTTCTGATCGCCCCGGCACGGCAATCAGCCCGGAAGATCTATGGACACTGATAAATTAATCATTGGTTAACTGTAGACTTAAATACCTTTTTCCTTTTTTGTGGAAGTGAGAAAGAAGACCAGCCCCGCTCATCCCGTAACAAAAGAGTAAACTACATAAATCATCATCCCGAATGTATGTAGGACGGGGCCATAGGGTAGCCTGGCCATCCTAGGAGACTGGGGGTCTTCTGACCTGCGTTCAAATCGCAGTGGCCCCATTCAACTCTTTCTAACACCAGGTTGATCATATGAGAATTACCGATGATTGCAGGGATTGTCTCCTCTCCCGCGTACGTTTTGAAGCATCACTCTGCACAAATGATCCAAACCGGATCGATGAGGCAGTCGATGCCGCCCGGATCCTGCTTGAAGAGCGATGGAACGATGAGGTGCCGGCACCCGTTATTGCCGGGGCAGTTCACCGATGCTGTTACAGAACCGTCGGATCGACGGATCCGTACAGGACACTGAAATATGCTGATACACAGACCGCCCGTGAGGTTCTGCTGAAGGTACGGCCCTGTATTACAGATCTCAGGTCAGCCATCCTTGCAGCCACGATCGGAAATTCCATCGATTACGGTGTTCTTGGACATACCATCGCCGAAGATTACACAGAATTTTTCAGGCGTGAGTTTGAGGAGGGGCTCTACCATGACGACTCTGATGAGATCGCCGAACGTGCGCGCAGAGTTGTCTACTTCACCGATAATACAGGAGAGATCCTCTTTGACAAGCTCCTCATCGAGGAACTGAAGAATCTTGGTGCGCATGTCACTGTGGCTGTCAAAGAGGCACCCATGCTCAATGACGCGACACTGGATGAGGCACGCGATGCCGGGATAGAGGAGGTCGCCGACCACCTCACCACCACAGGAGGTGGCGCCGAACTTGGGGTCAACCTCACCTGTATCCCCGCTGATCTGCGGCAGGCACTCCAGAAAGCGACCCTTATCATCTCCAAAGGTCTTGCCAACTATGAATCCCTTTCGGACTATAAAGGACTCCCCCCGATTGCCGCTCTGATGATGGTGAAGTGTGAGCCGGTTGCGCGGGATCTGGGTGTGCCGAAAGGTGTGAAGATCGCCCGCATCCTCAGATAAATGGATTGAAGGAAGGAATTATACCTCCTCCCCCCCATCTATCCATATGGTGCTTGAGACCAACCTGTATTTTGCACTAATCATCATCGGGGCACTGCTCATCCTCTATGAGGCAATTAACCCGGGATTCTTTGCAGCTGTACCTGGTACGACGATGATCGTTCTGGGTATCATGTTCCTGATGGGTATTGATGTATTCAATACGGTCTGGGGTGTTATCCTCGGGGTAGCCTCAGCATTGATTGCAGCAAGCCTCTCCGTCCTCCTCTATCGGCGGCTCTCCCCCGAGCAGCTGCCGACCACCATGAGCAGGGACTCGCTGGTTGGCAGGGAAGGAAGAGTGACACGAGAGGTTGGCGGTGATGAAGTCTTTGGGAGGGTCTCAATCGCCGGTGTCGAGTGGAGCGCACGCTCAACCGGAAGAGTACTCCCTCCGGGAACACCCGTCCGGGTCATCAGTTCAGAGGGAGTGCATGTTATTGTTGAGGAGGTACATGAATAATGTCAATTCTGGGTAATCTGTTTACATTAAACCTGACCACATTTATTCTCATTTTAGTGATTGTTTTCGTCTTTGCCCGTGGTGTTGTCATCATACAGCCATATCAGCAGGGGCTGACCATACGGCTTGGAACATATACCGGGAGGATGAATCCCGGATTCAGATGGATCGTTCCATTCATCACCGAAGTGATCAAGCTGGATCTCCGGACCCAGGTGATCGATGTTCCATCACAGGAAGTGATCACAAAGGATAACTCGCCGACAAATGTTGATGCAATCATCTACGTCCGTGTGATGGATCCCGAGAAGGCATACTTTGAGGTTGCCGCATACAAGGCTGCAACCGTTGCCCTTGCCCAGACAAGCCTCCGTGGTATCATAGGCGATATGGAGCTTGACGAGGTGCTCTATAACAGGGATCTCATCAATAACAAGCTCCGGGACATGCTTGACCGGGAGACCGACCAATGGGGTGTCAAGGTTGAGCGGGTCGAGATCAAAGAAGTTGATCCGATCGGCGCCGTCAAGAAGGCGATGACCGAACAGACGTCTGCCGAGCGTGAGCGGCGTGCTGCAATCCTTCGGGCAGATGGTGAGAAGCGTGCTGCCATTCTCAGTGCAGAAGGTCTCCGGCAGAGTATGATCCTTGAGGCAGAGGGTGAGCGGCAGAGTAAGATCCTCAGGGCAGAAGGAGACCGGCAGAGTAAGATCCTGGTCGCCCAGGGTGAGGCACAGGGGCTGCGTATCCTCTCCGTCGGATCACGCGCACTGGACAAGCGTTCAATCACCGTCCTCTCGCTGGATGCATTGAAGAAGATGGCAGAAGGGGAATCGACAAAGATCGTCCTGCCGTTTGAGATCTCAAGTCTCATCAAGCAGAGTGCCAGGTTCCTTGGGGCAACCGAAGAGCATATGGAAGAGACCGAGAGCCTTCTTGATCTTTCAGACGAGATCCTCGGGGATATGCCCGGCAAGGATGAAGCCATCACCTCTGCCCAGGAGATCCTAAAGGATATTGAGAATATCGAGACATCTGATGTGAAGATGATCGCAAAAGAGAAGCTCGATCCAAAAGAGTAGCGTCAGAGAAGAGATCAGCAGATCGCTGACTACAACCTTTTTTTATTCATTTACCATATTCAGAACAGAGGAAGAAATGACACCGACTGTTCGTGAACTCAGAAGAGAAGAATTCCGGGATGCAGAACATCTCTGGATCCAGTATCGTGGCCAGAAGGCAGATCCGGGACATGAACGGATCTTCGGGGTTTTTGAAGACGGGGTGCTCGCCTCAACAGCCCGATGCACCCGGCATCCCGATGGCTTTGAGATGGATTGTGTCTTCACTCCGGAAGTTCATCGCGGTAAGGGGTACGCCCGCCTCACCGTCGAAGCCCTCCTTGCAGCCTGCGGAGGAGCGCCGATCTACATCCATTCAACACTCCCGCTCATATCATTCTACAGCTCTCTTGGCTTCACCCGGATCGCGGAGAGGCAGATGCCTCAGACGATTCGCGAGCGATTCCTCTTCTGTTTCGGGGAGATGGAAGGCTGTAATGCAATTCCGATGGTCCGAAACTGACAAAAATCAGAGGTGGAAGAGATAGGGCAGAAGGATGGGTGCCATCAGCATCAGGAGGACTGCCCAGGATACTGTGCTGACAATCCTGTCCACATATCCTGCAAGGCCGCGCCGGTCAAGGAGCCTGTGCAGCCCTTCTTTGAGAATATATCCCCCGTCAAGCGGCACCATCGGGAGGGCATTGAAGATCCCGACCATGATATTGATCCACCCAATCCAGAAGAGGAGGTGGATCACACCCCAGAATCCATCAAAAGGCACCTGGAGATAGGTGCTCTCCACAGATTCATACGGGATCACCCGGAGGAACTCCGCACCAGGAACGATATTCAGCGGTGCTATCAGAAGATAGAGCATCCCCTGAGGCGAGGCCAGGTTCCCAAAGACGTGAACGACCTGCTCACTGTCATAATATGTTATCCCCATAAAGCCTGATTCATATCCCGTCTCCAGCTCTTCCGGCCATGCAGAAAGGGTAAGGGTATGGCTGGTCACCAGACCATCCTTATCAACCGTCAGGGTAATGGCATCCCCGGGTGAAGTCTCCTGAAGAAGAGCTGAAACCTCATCACGCGTCTGGACGGGAGCACCGTTTACCATGGTGATGATGGAGGGATACGGAAGATCCGCTTCCCACGCAGGATAATCCTGATATACCCCGTTCACGATAGGGGTTGGGGAGGGAGTAACCATTCCGAGGAGCAGAACAAGGGCGATGAAACAGATGACCCCGATGGTGAGATTGTTTGCTATTCCTGCACCAAACATCCGCATCTTTGCCATACCATGAGTCTTATTGAGATCATCTTCGTCCGGCTCGACAAATGCGCCGATCGGGATGACTGCCAGGAGAAGTCCGGTGCTTTTGACAGCTATCCCCTCAACCCTGCAGAGAATCCCATGACCGAATTCATGGATTGCAATGGTCAGAACAAGAGCGGTCCAGACCGCAAAGCTCGATGGGATGAACTCGTTGATGCCGGGGATGAGGAGAATGTTCTGCGGTTTCTGGAAATCTGTCGGCTCTGGCTGTGTGAGGAGAGTGAGTTCTGTTGTTTTCAGCAGAAGATACGTCATCAGCCCCGATATGACGACGACCATCAGAACCCCAACGGTTCCGTAGACCCGCAGAATTGAACCGAAAGGGATGAATCTATCAAAAAAACCAACTTTCTCGGTTTTTATTGCCATGATTGGTCCAAAGAATGAGATATTCTCTGAAAAGATACCGCTTCGCCGGATTATAAAGGCGATAAACGCGTAGATCTCACTTTGCGAACCCTTTGTAAAAGTACCACCTAATTATATTGAAAAACCATAAAGTACAATTATATGTACAAACAAATATAATGCCAGTATGG